>JAGAEF010000079.1 GCA_017613255.1 Lentisphaeria bacterium | reverse complement strand
CTACCCATCCACCTGACGCTTCTGCATGAAAAAGCAAGGGGGTTCAGGGGGAGAGAAAAAAGCGCTGGCTCGTTTGTCTCTCCCCCCTCGAAAACGTCCCGACTGGAAACTTCCGATGTGTTTTTTCCCATTCCCCCGAAAACGTCCCGGCCGAGGAAAACGGATGTGTACGGAGGAAACGGAGTAGTACGGAGTGTGCGGCTGAAAAATGTGCAAACTTTCGTTTCTTGCCTGCCGAACGGCACAAAAAATGGCGGAGAGAGGGGGATTCGGACCCCCGACAGGATTACGCCTGTAACGGTTTTCGAGACCGTCGCTTTCGACCGCTCAGCCATCTCTCCGAAAAAGAAAAGCCAAAGAGTAATATATCCCCTTTTTCCGGAAATGCAAGGGGAAAAGCGCGTTTCGTACCCGTTCCGGAAAAATCACAGCACATATTCCCGGATCTTTTCCGCCATGAAACGAAGTTTTGCTTCCGTCATGCCCGGATAAACGCCGATCCAGAGGGCGTCACGCATCAATTTGTCCGTCTGCGTCAAATCCCCGGCGATCCGGTAATCTTTACCCTCCTCCAGAAGCGTGAAACAGGGGTGCCGGACAAGATTTCCGGCAAAAAGATTTCTCGTCTGGATCCCGTTTCCTTCCAGATGGCGCGCCAGGGCATTACGATCCAGTCTTTGCGTATCCTCCACGATCAGCAGAAAACCGAACCAGCTGGGAGAGCTTTTTTCATATTTTTCCAGAAAGGCGACACCCGGAAGGTCTTTGAGTTTTTCATGCAGAAAGGCAAAATTTTCCTGCCGCTTCCGGATGAAAAACGGCAGTTTTTCCAGCTGGGCGCAGCCGATGGCCGCCTGCATGTCCGTAGCCTTGAGATTGTAGCCGAAATGGCTGTAAACGTACTTGTGATCGTATCCGGCGGGCAGGCTCCCGAACTGCCCCGTGAACCGATGGCCGCAGGAATTGTCCACACCGGAGGGACAGGAGCACTCCCGGCCCCAGTCCCGCAGGGAAAGCAGGATTTTGGCCAGAAGCGGATCGTCCGTATAGACCGCGCCCCCCTCCCCCATGGTCATGTGGTGGGGCGGATAGAAACTGGAAGTGCCGATGTCGCCGAAAGTCCCGGTAAGTTTCCCGTCATAGGTGCTGCCCAGCGCATCGCAGTTGTCCTCGATGAGGAAGAGCCCGTGTTCATCACAGAAATTTTTCACCTTCTCCACGTGAAAAGGGTTCCCCAGCGTGTGCGCGATCATGACCGCCTTCGTCCGGCAGGAGAGAGCGTTTTCCAGCCGGGAACAATCGATGTTGGCCGTGCGTTTTTCCACGTCCACGAAGACGGGTACGGCGCCGAACTGGATCACCGGGGCCACCGTGGTGGGAAAAGAACACGCTACCGTAATGACCTCGTCCCCCCGCCGGATCCTTCTCTCCCCCAGAAGGGGGGAAGTCAAGGCGGAAAAGGCGAGAAGATTGGCGGAGGAGCCGCTGTTGACGAGATAAGCGTTCTTCACCCCCAGAAAGGAAGCAAATTCTTTTTCGAATCTGCGGGAATACTTTCCATGGGTAAGCCAGAACTCCAGAGCGGAATCCGTGAGAAGAAGCATCTCCTTTTCGTCGAAGACCCTTCCCGCATACGGTACCCTGCTTTTTCCGGGGACGAAATGATCCTCCTTCCCGTTTCCGTGAACAAGAGAAAAGTATGCTTTGACCTTTTCGAAGATCTCTTCTTTTACGGCATCCGGATTCCCGTTTTCTTCTTTCACGGCTTACTCCATTCCAAATTCTTTTTCTTTGCGTCACGAATATACTCTTCCAGCTGTTCTTCCAGAAGGTTCACTCCTTCCTCGTGGAAGGCGCGATACCACCGGGCCGTCGCCTGAAAGGTCTTTTCCGCATCCCAGACATTTTTCCAATGCAGAAGGGTACGGGCTTTCGTGCTGTCCAGAAGGAGAAGCTTTGCCTCATGGGGCGCGTCTTCGTTCCGGCACTCCTTCACATGGATCCTGTCCCAGGATTTCCCCAAAAGAAAAGAGGCCTCCCGCACGGGGATGACGCAGGCGCTTTCCGGGCCGAAATTCCAGCAGGAGGCGAACTCCTTTTCCCCGGAAAAAAGTTTTGCGCCCAGAGCGAGATAACCGGAAAGGGGCTCCCAGACGTGCTGCCAGGGACGCACGGAATCGGGATTGCGCAAAATCGTCTCCGTCCCGGCAAGTGCTCCCCGCACCAGATCCGGAACGAGGCGGTCGGGAGCATAATCTCCGCCGCCGATCACGTTGCCCGCCCGGCAGCTGGCCAGAAGAAGCTGGTGGCTGATCCCGTATTTTTCGGGAGGAAAGAAACTTTTTCGGTAGGAAGCTGCCACGATCTCCGTACAACCCTTGGAGGCGCTGTAGGGATCGTGCCCGCCCAGAGGATCCTTTTCCGTATAGGGGACTATTGTTTCCCTGTTTTCGTAGCACTTGTCGCTGCTGACCACCACCGCGGCCCGGACGCTTTCGCAATGCCGGCAGCACTCCAGAACGTTCACCGTGCCCATCACGTTGGAGGAGAAGGTTTCCAGCGGGTCCTCGTAGCTTTTCCGCACAAGGCTCTGGGCGGCCAGGTGAAAAACGATCTCCGGGCGGAACTCCGCAAAGATCTTTTCCAGCTTCTCAAGGTTTCTTATGTCGCAATATTCGCCCCGGAGGAAGCGCTCTCCGCCGGAGATTTTCCAGAGAGAAGGTTCCGGCATGGGAAGGGCCACTCCGAAAAGTTCCGCACCGAGACGACGGAGGAAGAAGGAAAGACAGGTGCCCTTGAAGCCGCTGAATCCGGTAACGAGCACGCGCCTTTTTCCGTAAACGCCCTGAAACATGGTCTATTTCCAGTATTTTGTCCAGGGAGCGCACCCTTTTTCCCACAGATCGTTGAGAAAATGATACTCTCTGGGGTTGTCCATGCACTGCCAGAAGCCGTCGTGGCGATAGGCCGCCGCAACGCCGTCCCTTGCGGCGTTCTGCATGGGGGCGTGTTCGAAGATCAGGTCCTCCCGATCCTGCGTGTATTTGCCTATGAAGCTCTTTTTCAGGACCATGAAGCCGCCGCTCACGAACCCTGTCCGGTGCCGGAGGGGTTTTTCCGAAAAATCCGCGATTTTGTCCCCCTTCAGCCGGACTTCTCCGAACCTTCCCGCCGGATGTACCGCCGTAAGAGTGAGGAGCGCCCCCTGTTTCCGGTGAAACGCATAGAGTTCTTCGATATTCACGTCGGAAAGTCCGTCCCCGTAGGTGAGGAAGAAATCCTCTTCGTCTTCGGGGAGATATTTTTCGATGCGGGCCAGACGGCACCCGGTCATGCTGTGCAGACCCGTATCGGCGCAGGTGACCTCCCAATCTGCCTCGTCTTCGCAGAGATCCAGATACCGGATGCGGGAAGGATCCCCCAGCGTCACGGTGAAATCGCTTCTTCTCTGCCGGTAGTTGATGAAATAATCCACGAAGACTTCCCGCTTGTACCCCAGACACAGGAAAAAGCGCGTTACCCCGAATGCGGCATAACTTTTCATGATGTGCCACAGGATGGGCTGTTCCCCGATCTGTACCATGGGTTTGGGCGTGAGTTCGGTAATTTCCCTGAGTCTCGTTCCCATTCCCCCGCAGAAGATCACGGCGGGAGGCATTTTTGTTCCGCCCATTTTTCCTCCGGCTATTTCACATGTTTTTGGATGTCTTCGCAGCTGTTGTATTCGTCGATGGTGATCCGGAACTCCCGGATCTTGATCTTGTTGGCCTTTCCGAAGGCGATGAGACGCTTTCTCGTCTCGTCGGTGACCGCCTTGAGGGCGATGACCACTTCATCGAACTTGTATTTTTCCAGAATACGGGGCAGATCGTCGCAGTTGCCCAGAACGTTCATCCCGTACACGTTGAGTCCGTGCAATGAGGCATTGTCGTCGATGATCCCGATGACCCTTCTTTCCGCCTTCTCCCCGTTGGCGCAGTACTGGGAGGAGATGAAGAGACGGCAGTAGAGACCGCCGCCGTAGATCAGCGTGCGGGAGATCGGCTTGCTGCGGGAGTCCACGTCCGCCCCCAGCATCTTGAACCCGTAACACTCCAGATAGTGAAGGATGAACCGCTCCGCCATGATGAGGGCGCATCCCAGAAAGACGAAGGCCGTGTAGAACTCCCGCATGTGGGAGATCTTGTCCCGGTCCAGCCCGAACTGCTGAACGATGAGCCCCAGCGCAATGGCCAGCACGATGACGGAGGCAAGCGCATACATGAGGAAAAGCTTGAAAAAGCTCCCGATCCCCACCCGGAGCCAGTAGGTGCGGTAGATCCCGGAAAGACTCAGGACCACCGGGAAGGGGGCAATATAGCAGAGCATCTGCTTCAGGGAGAAGGGGTTGCCCGGAATGTCCCTGTGAAAGATCCTCACCACGGCAAGGTAGGCGACAGCAAGCAGGATCACGTCCAGAACCGGGTGCACCGCCGTGACCAGAAACTTCCGGTGGGGGACCCGGATCCCTTCCGAAATCAGGGAGGCGGCGTCGTAAAACTCGATGGTGGCGAACCGGACCGCCACGAAAAGGATCACCAGAAGAATGGCGAAGCTCAAGGCCTGCATGACGGAACTCACCAGCGCCGCGGCCATGGCGCCCCCCACCATGAGGAAGGCAAGGAAATAAAGGGAGTATGCGGTCTTTTTCTGATCCCTGGTCTCGTCCTGGATCCGATGATGGATATGGTCGTGATCCCCGGTCATCACCCCCACCCCCGGCTCCTTGAGGATGTATTTGCGGTAGAGCCGGCGGCAGATGGCAAGGAAGACGTCGAAGATGGGCACTCCCATGGCAAGCACCGGCACCAGAAGAGAGGTGAAAGTGACCGCCTTGGCGGATTCCATCATGCTGAAGTAGGCGAAAAAGGTCCCGATGAACAAACTTCCCGTATCCCCCATGAAGATCTTTGCGGGTGAGAAATTGTACCGCAGAAAGCCCACGCAGACGCCGCAGAAGATCACCATGATCATGAGATAATCCGCGTGGTCCCCGGAGATGAGGAACCAGACAGCAAGGGCGAAGGCGGAAATGCTTGCCAGCCCGGCGGCGACTCCGTCCATGCCGTCGATGAGATTGAAGGCATTGGTGATCCCGACCACCCAGAATACCGTGATGGGAAGAGAGATGTATATGGGAAGCGGGAATCCCAGAATGCTGCGGAATCCCGCGCCGCTGAAAAAGAGGTAGACGGCAATGCCCAGCTGGACGACCAGTTTCAGCCTGCTGGAAAGTTCGAACTTGTCGTCCAGAACGCCCAGAACGGTAATGACGAGAAGCGGAACTCCCAGCTCCAGCAGAAGTTCCTGCCGAAAGGCGGCAAGTTTCCCCGTCCCCAGAAAACCCGTCAGGGCCAGATAACAGAAAAAGGAGATGGCAAAGGCGAGAATGAACCCGATTCCTCCGCCTCGGGGCACCACTCTGTCGTGCTGGTGCCTTCCCCGGGGAATGTCCACAAGTCCCAGAAGAGGAAGCATGGTTATGCAGATCCTCGTGAACAGAAGGGACAATGCGCAGGACGCCAGAAAAAACAGCGGAATGAAGATCAGCATCTGGGCCGAAAGTGTACTAAACATATTCTCTTCCTTTTCCGGGATCCTCCGGCTGCCGGCGTTCCCGCCGGAAACGGTTCCGGATCCCGTTAAAAACCATCGAAAACTACTCTATGGAAATATAGCACATTTCCGCAATTTGTCAATCCCCTTTTCCTTCGATTGCCCACACAAGGGAGGAAGAATTGCAGGCAAGAAGCGGCGCATATACCCCCTTCCCGGAGGCGGGAAGCGCCGTATAGATCCCGGGAAGCTGCGCCCGGAGGAGATAGGTGAGATTCCCCTTCCCTCTGGGAAGATTGCGCAGATAGAAGCGCGCCTCTCTCTTCCGGTATTCGCAATAGACCGGGACAAAGCCTTTCCAGTCGTATCCGCTTACGGGCCGCACATACTCGAATCCCGCCGGAAGAGGATCGGAAAGAACCACGTAGTCGTAATCGTTGGAGCTTTCCGTGACAAGCTCCACTTCCACGATGTCGCCGGGAGAAAGCTTCTCCCCCGGGGCTAGTTTCCTGCGGACGAATCTCCCCATCTGCACCGCCACGGGAGAACCTGTCCTGTCCACCATGGCGTCGGCGCGCAGTTCCGGCGTCCTCTTGTAACAGTTTCTCACGATCTTCATTTCCCTGCCCGCCGGAGCGATTTTCTCTTCCAGCGTGAAGAAGGAGACCGAGGCAGAGTAAAGAAGGGCCCCCGTTCCCTCGCAGGAGATTTCCAGACGGTGCTTCCCGGGGGAGAGGAATCGTTTTCCTTCCGGAGAACGTTCGTCTATGGAAAAGGCGATCTCCTTCCAGAGATTTTTCCGGTCGATGCGGACCTTTTTCCACACCTTCCCGTCCAGAGAGACCGTGACGGAAAGCATCGTGCCTTCCTCCTTGTTCGTGACGATATAGGAGGAAAGGGCCTGCAGGACCTTCCCCAGACTTCTGGTGGAATTGCGCCAGGGAGAGTGCTGCACGTTGACGGCAAGATACCGGGCAAGGGCGCCGCAGAGGGGATTTCCCGGATCCTCGTCCAGAAGAAGGAGGAGATAGGACGCATTGGCGGTGTTTTCGTCCCCGGTCCAGAACCGGAAGAAGGATTCGGGCACCTGCAGATACGCGGTTCCGGCCTCCTCGTTGCGCACAAGGTAATTCGTGAGATTCCGCAGAACCTCTTTGCGCATGGGGGAGCCTTTGGCAAGGGCCAGACCGAACATGGCAAGAGCACAGGGGGAAAAGTGCTTCCTCTTTTCGAAAAGTTTCTTTTCCAGAGCGGGGAGACTGATTCCCCCCGCGGCAAGGACTTTGAGCACGAGGGCGTCCGTCTCTTCCGGCGAACTCTTCTCCTTTTCCAGAAGGGCGAGACGCCTCTGCGCGTGATTTTTCAGCCAGAGAAGCCCCTCCCGCAGCACCTCATCCTGGGAAACGCTTTCCTTCCCCTTCACAAGCAGAAGGGCATCCACGACTTCCGCAGTGGTATCCGGGAAGGATCTTTCGTAATGGGAAGAGAACCACCCCCAGCCGCCGTCGGAATTGCGCATGAGACGGAGCATCCTTTCCCCTTCGGCAAGATTCTTCCGGAAGAGGGCATTTGTATAGACGGGGACATCGTTCTTCCGGATATATTCCCGCCACAGGGGATCCAGCTTTTCCGGGGAGAGCGAAAGAAAGTCGAAATCCGTTTTCAGTTCATCCAGCGCCTTTTTCGCCGCAAAAGCAGGAACGAACCTGCTGACGATCCCGAAGGAGTTTTTGCTTTTTTCCGCCGCAAGGAAGGGAAGAAGCCGCATGGCGGAGGCCGCCAAGGAGGGAGAAAGACGGAGGGTAAGGAAGGAAGAATTTTCCCTTCTTTCTGCGGGAATCACGTACTCCGTTATTTTCGTTCTCGGTCCGTTCCCTTTTTCCAGAGCTTCCGCATGATGGACGGTTTTGGGCGCCCCTTTCACGAAAACGGGAAGGGAGAGAAGAAGGGCATCCGCATGGCCGCTTTCTGCGTCACGGGCCTTGAGAAGGAACTTTCCCTCCCCTTCTCTCACGGCAAAGAGGGGAATGTTCACGCTTCCATATCCGCCCGGCGGCAGGGAAAGAAAAAGTTCCTTCTTGCCTCCCGGAACGTCCTTGAGAAGCACGGAAGAGGAAGCGCTCTCCAGAGTGCAGGCCAGTTGCATGGGTTTGTCCGTAAGATTGTGGAAATGGGCAACGGCGGAACTTGTATCCCCCCTCACCAGAAACTCCGGCAGAGTGAGGCGCGCCATAAGCTTTTTGTTCACGGCAAATTCGGAAACGCCCTCCCCCACGTGATTATCCTTTGTCAGTCCCCAGGCCCGGATGCGCCAGGAGGTCAAATTGTCGGGAACGGGGATCACCGCTTCCGCGCTCCCGTCCTTTCCCGTCTCCCTGCACCCGATCCAGAGGATGCTGTCGGCGAAATCCTTCCGGACGGGGAGAGTTTGTTCCGGCCCCTGCGCTCCTCCGGGCAAAGCCATGTCGGCGGAAGCCTTCTCCTCTTTGCGGGGCGCCTCGTTCTTGCGCATGACCATGACGCCGTCCATTCCGTTGTTCGAGAATGCAAGACGGTTCCGGAAGGAGGAACGGGAAGGATCCCTCTTTTCCATGCCGAACCCTCCCATGCCCTTTTCCGGCAGGAACCACAGAGTATAGATCCCGGGCAAACCGGGAAGATCGGCCCCCTTGTGCACGGGGATCCGCAGGTCTGCAAAGGAATGGGTCATGGCGAAGAAATGCCGCTTCCAGCTCCAGAAGAAGGGGAAAATGCCCGGCACGTTGTCGGGGGAGATCTCCTCCAGAGCCCTGTCATATACGGCAAGGGTGAAGACCCCCTCCACGCCTTTGCCGTCGGCGTCCTTCAAAAAGATCTTCAGAGGGAGTTTTTCCCCCGGACCGCACTCCTTTCCGGCCGGAAGAAGGGAGAGGACAAGACTCTTTTTCCGGGGAGGAACAGGGAGTTCCACCCTCTCCTTATATACCTTCCCGTCCTGCACGCAGAGGGCCTCGAAAAAGGTATTGGGGTAATCCTTTTCCGTGATCTTCATTTCCACGACCAGACTTTTCCCCCGCAGGTGGACTTTTTCTATGCAGTCTTCCCGGCAGGGGCGGAAAAAGAGATAGACAGGGATATTCTCCCTGCGGGAAAGAAGCAGGAGCTTGGCCGTATCCCCGGGAGCATAGGTGCTTTTGTCCCGGATGACTTCGAAGGGGAGTTCCGTAAAGAGTGGGTCCGTATTTTTTTCTTCCTCCATCCCCCGGACCAGCACGGGAACGGAGGCGGAGGATTTGCCTTCCTTCGTTACGACCTCAGCCTCCAGAAGGAAGGAAGCGCTTTTCCCCGTGGAAAAGGCGAACTTTTTCTCCTCCCCCAGAGGATATTTTTCCTGTTTCAGCAACTTTCCTTTCTCCGGAACGAGGGAGGCTCCGAAAGTTCTTTCGTAAAGGGAAAGGATCACGAATCCATCCTCGACCTTCTTTCCATCCGGAGTAAAGGCGCTTACACGGGGAACGACGACCTCTCCGGGGGAATAGAACCCTCTGGAGGTACGCAGGATCACATGGAAGGGGACGGAGGAGACCGTGACGCTTTTCGAAGCGGAAACGACGGCGCGGGAGTCGTCGAACACTTCGGCCCGGATGGTATAGAGAGAGTCTTTCCCGGCGAAGCGCTCCGTAAAGCGTTTTTCCACTTTTACCGTGCACTTTCCCCTGTCGTCACAGAGAAGTTCCCCCTCCTTGACGAGTTCCTCTCCGGAATTTCCCCATTGAGGGAAGAAGAAGGGCGGCATCCACCGCCTGCAGCAGAAGAAATACCCTTTTCCGTAAAGAAAATCGAAGGGCATGGGATGGGGGAAAAAGAACATTTTTTCTCTTCGGAAGATCCGGTAGGAGATCTTTGCACCCGCCATGGGGGCGCCGGAAAAGTATTTCCCCTGAAGAAGAAATTCGATCTCTTCCCCGCTTTTCACCACCCCTTTGCCGGTCTGGATCGATAGTTCATACTCCGGCTTTTTGTACTCTTCCACCCGGAAGGCGATGGTCCCGCCCTGTGCGAAGATCCGGTATGTGCCCAGAGAAGCCTCCTGGGAAAGTTCGAAAGCGCAGGAGAAAGAAAAGTTTTTGTCCAACATGAACTCTTTTCGGAAGATCTCCTTTCCCCTCGCATCCGTCACGAAGATCGGGTATTTCCGCTCTTTTCCGGAAGTCCCGGCGGGAAGAGACTTTTCATAAGAAGGCGTCCTTGCATAAACCGTGAAGCGGACCGTATCTCCCGGCTTGTAGACGGGCCGGTCCGTAATGAAAAAGAGCCGTTCCCGTTCGGGCGATTTTCCGGCGGGGAAGGAACCGAAAATCGCCCAGAGGGGAAGGAAGACGAAATGATCCTTCTCCAGAGAAACGAACAAATTTTCTCTGATGTCCCGGGCCTGTTCCGGGTCGAGGAACGTTCCGTCTTTGTCCGTGACGAACTCCATTTTTTTTGTTTCGATCCTGCTTCTCCTTCCGCCGAACTTTTTCGCTTCGGAAGAACTTCCTGCATAGGAATGGCGGTAGGAATAGAGGGCGAACTTCTTTCCGGCAAGAGCCTCCCCGGTCTTCGCGTCGCAGAACAGAGCCCTTCCCCCGCCGCCGGCAAGATGACGCACAAGAAACATTCCCTTGCTCACGCAAAGCAGGCTCCCGCACTCCGAACCGTCCTGAAATTTCACCTCCACAAGATAGAGCCCCGCCTTTGCCGCCTTCGGGAGAGGGACCTTGCGTGCCGTGTTCCAATG
>JAGAEF010000078.1 GCA_017613255.1 Lentisphaeria bacterium | reverse complement strand
CAACCCCCATATCCAGCCCGGCTACATGGTCTTCCATATCGCCAACGGCGCCTGCCCCTATTCCATCTTCGACGATCCCGCCTACCTGCCCTTCTGTTTCCGCCTTCTCATGAAGGAAACGGAGGTCAAATATGATGCCATCGGGCTGTACACGCTCACCTGGCTCAATTCCAATCCCCGGTGGCTCAAGTATTTCCCGCAGGAGTGGCTGGACAATATGCAAAAGCCGGATTACTCCAAGCTGGAGACTCCCGGCTGGAGTTTCGGCGACTGGGGCCAGCTGGTCACGGGAAGAGGCACCATCAACAAGAAGGTGGAAGCGCTCGTGCGCACGGAAGGAAGGCTCAAATACCTGGCCTTGCGTTCCACATGCTCCTACGCCAACATGAAGAAGCATCTGGACGAAAATTTTCCGGATAAATAAGGGTCAGCGGGCTCCGGAAGCGCTTTTTGCGGGAGGGGCAAAGAGTTTCGCTCTGGGGTCCTGCAGTTTTTCCAGCGCCTTTTTGCACCCCGCTTTCGCCCGCTCCTGCCGGGGGGAGGCGGGGAAGAGGATCGTGTGCAGAAAGTATGCGTCGAAGGAAGAGCGGAACTTTCCCTCGGAAAAGAGGGTGTCCGCCTTGAGAAGAAGCGCTTGGGAAGCGCAGGAATCCTTTGGGCAGGAGACAAGTTTCTCCAGAAGGGGATAGGCTTTCTCCTTCTCCCCTTTCCCGCAGTAAAGTTCCGCGGAAAGCAGAAGAACCTCATACAGCTCCTCCGGAGTCTCTTCCGTGAAGGGGGCCTCCTTTGCCGCAGGAACGCTTTCAAGGATCTTGAGGGCCTCTTCCTTTTCTCCGGCAAGAAGAAACGCCCTGGCGGCGTGAAGGGCGCTGTAGATCTCCCACGGGGGAAGTCCCCGCATCTTTTCCAGACACGCCTTGTAGAGGAGCGCGCTTTTGCCGTACTCTTTCTTCCGGAAAAGGTCGTCGGCTTTTTTGAGTTCCTTTCCTTTGGGGATCTCCGCCTTGCGCAGAAGGTGTTTCGGAATGAGCACGAATCTTTTCGCCTTGTCGTGATAGAAAAGGAGACTGCCGTTTTTGCCCGCCTTCACCGCGCTTGTGCGGAGGATCTTTCCGTCGGCAAGAAAAAGCCTTATCTCCTCTTCTCCGCTCCCCGGAAGAGAAAAAAGAAGGAAAACGAGGGAGGAAAAGAGAGCAAGGCCCTTCATTTTTTCTCTCCTTCTCCCGGCGTTTTCGGGGGCTTGTACGATTGGTTCTTCTCCCTGCGGAGCCTTTCGAAGTAGGCCAGACGGCGGTTGATCTCCCGCTCGAAGCCCCGCTCCGGCGGATTGTAGAAGCGTTGTCTTGCCATCTTGTCGGGGAAATAGTTCTGCCCGGAAAAGGCGTCGGGAAGGTCCTGATCGTACTGGTAGCCGGCGCCGTACCCCAGCTCCTTCATGAGCTTGGTGGGGGCGTTGAGGATATGCATGGGGGGATTCAGCGTCCCGTATTCTCTGGCCGCCCGGCAGGCGCTGCCCCAGGCCTTGTAGGCGCTGTTGGATTTGGGCGCGGTGGCAAGGTAGATCACCAGCTGGGAGATGGCCAGATCCCCTTCCGGGGAGCCCAGTCTTTCATAGGCGTCCCAGCAGGAAATGGCAATGTCGATGGCATTGGGGTCGCACATGCCCACGTCCTCCATGGCGAATCTCGTCAGGCGGCGCAGGAGATACAGGGGATCCTCCCCTCCCGTGACCATTCTTGCCGCCCAGTAGAGCGCGGCATCCACGTCGGAGCCCCGCAGGGATTTGTGCAGCGCGCTGATGAGATTGTAGTGCCCGTCCCCGCTTTTGTCGTATCCGGGGGCGCGCTTCTGCATGATCTTCAGGAGTCCGGCCTTGTCCAGCACCGTTTTTTCTCCCACGAGGTCGTACAGGGTCTCCACCAGATTGATGGTGTACCGCCCGTCCCCGTCGGCAAGCTCCTTGATGGTCTGCCGCGCCTCCGCGTCCACGGGGAGGGGACGGTTCTTCACCTTTTCCGCCCGCTGGATGATCTTTTCCAGAGCCGCATCGTCCAGCGGCTTCATGACGAAGACCTTGCACCGGGAAAGCAAGGCGCTGTTGAGTTCGAAGGAGGGGTTTTCCGTGGTGGCGCCCACCAGAATGACCGTGCCGTTTTCCACATAGGGGAGGAACCCGTCCTGCTGGGCCCGGTTGAAGCGGTGGATCTCGTCCACGAAAAGCAGAGTCTTCTTGCCCACTCTCCGCATTTCGGCGGCCTCCTCGAAGGCCTTCCGCAGATCGTTTATGCCGGAAAATACGGCGGAAAGGGCCACGAAATGCAGATCGTTGCATTTCGCAAGGATCCGTGCCGCCGTGGTCTTGCCGCAGCCGGGAGGCCCCCAGAGAATGAAGCTGGTGATGCAGTGGTTTTCCACCATGCGGCGCAGCGGCCCTTCCGGCCCCAGCAGATGCTCCTGACCGGCGATCTCGTCGAAGGTGGCCGGGCGCAGTTCATCCGCAAGGGGGCGTTTGGCAAGGGAGGAAAAAAGGGTGTCGGTATCGTCCCGCATGGTTTTTCAGGTTTCCTTTCTTACGCGGAAAAGGAAGGCGATGATCTTTTCCCGGGACTCCATGAGGCACTCGAAATGGTGCTGACAGCTCTCTTCATGAGCCGGATATTCCTGCCCCAGTCTGCTGAGCTCCCCGCAGAGAAAATTGATGCGGGAAAGCATCCTTTTGGCAATGGACGCCTTGAGCGTGCGGGAACGGGGATCGTCCTCCCGGAGTTCCATGAGGTCGGAACTCTGGAGAAGCAGCTGCCCGTAGGTGCAGCCGATCCGCATGAAGGGCATGGAGGGCTCGTTTCCGGCCAGCGCGAACTCCTGCGCCCAGAGCCGGGCCAGCCGGGAAAAAAGCATGAAGGAGGCCGCTCCGTCCCGTTTCTGCCAGGATAGATCCTCCCCGTCGCCTTCGGCGTCCTTCTTCCGGAAATACCGCACCAGCTTTTCCGTAAGGGCGGGATCGTGGATCTTCCGGTACTCGGGATCGTTGGTGAGGCTCCGCAGGATGAGGTCGTCCTCCGCGGGCAGGTCGATGAACCGGAAGAGCTCCCTCATGTAGAGGTGGACTCTGGCATCGTCCGCCTTGAAGGCGTTTTCCCAGTCGAATTCGCTCCAGCTGTCTGTGGATTGGGCCATGAAACTTCCTTATTTCGCGCTTTTCTTCGCCGGGGACTTCTTCGAGGCAGGTTTTGCCGCGCTCTTCTTTGCGGCGGTCTTCTTTGCTGCCGTCTTCTTTGCGGCGGGCTTTTTTGCCGGGGCCTTTTTGGCTGCGGCTTTCTTTGTCGCGGGCTTTTCAGCGGGAAACACGCCTTCCTCCGCCTTCTTTTTCCTTGCCTGGGTCTTTTTGCGCAGCTGTGCTTCGATGCGTTTGACCGCGTCCACGGCGGGGACGTCGTTCCAGAGCGTTTCCAGCTGGTATTCCTGCCGTTTTTCCTCCGTCATGATATGGACCATCACGTTTCCGTAGTCCACGATCATCCAGCCGCTTTCGGCGGTGCCGTCCATGTGGAGCGGCTTGATCTTGAGCTGTTCCAGAACTTCTCTTCTGATCCTTTCGGCAAGCGCCCCCACGTGGGGAGAACTGGTGGCCGTGCAGAGGAGGAAATAGTCGCAGAGCGCGGAATATTCCCGCAGATCCAGCCGCAGGATATTTTCCCCCTTTTTGTCGTACACGATCTCTTCGCAGAGCTTTACGAGGATCTCATCGGGAGAGATCTTCCCTTTTTTCGCCTTTGTTTCCGCCATTTTTTCCCTCCTTTTCGGAACGAACCTGTTTTTCTTTGTTTTTCCGTGAAAAAATAGCACGGAAATCGGATTATTCAAGCCGGGGAACGCCTTTTTGTCTCTTTTCGGCTTTTCCGCCGTTTCCTTCCTTCACACGGGAAGGTCCGCTTCCTCATAGACGAAGTGATCCTGATCGGTGAAGGCCACATGGATCTTTTCTTCCGTGAAGGTCAGCGCCGCCCCCGCGAATTTGCCCGGCTCCTTCCCGTTGGTCCGGGAGCCCACCACCAGCGGACAGGGCTGGCCCAGATGGTCGTTTTCGCTTCCGGGAAGGGAGAGGAAGGAGCGGTGCAGGTGGCCGCTGAGCATCACATGGGGTTTCACATGCTCCTTCAACAGCGCGCACCACTTTTCATAGCACTCCTTCTCGATGTCGAAGGGGGGCTTCTGCACATAGGAGAAGGGAACGTGAGAGATGACGAGCCGGAATTTCACCCCCTCCGCGGCGTATTCCTTTTCGGCGTTCCGGATGACCTCTTCGATGTATTTCGTCTCCCTTCTGCGGAAGGCGTGACAGCAGATGGTGTGGCCGTAGGCGTCGTGACTGTCGTCCTTGTCCTCTCCGCAGTCCACAAGGATCCCCCATACGGGTCCCACGCGGAAGGTGTAGAAGCTGTGACCGTTGCGGTTGGGGGTGAAAGTGGCCAGATCTTCCGCATGGTTCCCCCGCAGATCGTGATTGCCCCGGGAATAGACCACGGGGATCTCTCCCCCGGTCATTTTTCCTGCGATCTCATGGATGGTCATGAAGTTTTTGATCTCTCCGCTGTGGTCGGGGATGTCTCCGTTCAGAATGAGAAGATCCAGCTTGTCCCCGAAGAAGGAGGCGGTCTTCACGGGGAGATCCACCTTGTTGTGGGTATCCGCCACATGATAGACGTGGATATCGTCCTGCGGCACGCTCCGGAAGGGGAAGAAAATGCTTTCCACTTCCCCCGTCTTGGAAAAGTAGGGGAGGCGCTCCCGCACCCGGCGGAAATACACGGTGTAGCCCTTCGCCCTGTCCAGCTCCTCCATGGGCACGACGATCTTGTGGGTGTCGCTTCCGGAACGGAGGATCCCGTTGCTGTCGTCGTAATACTCTTCGTTGCCCACCCCGATCCACATGAGGGTCTCGCTTTTGACCACGATGAAGATCTGATACTCGTTTCCCACGGCATAGACGGCGGGGAAGGAGGAAAAGACGTCCGGCAGGGAAAGATCGGTTTTCATTCTGTCTCCTTTGCTGTGTGTTTGCTTCAGGAAAAATATAGCTTCCCGCGGGAAAAAATCAAATGAAAATCCTTCCCGGGAGAAAGAAAAGTCCTTTCCTTTTTCAAAAGTCCCCTTCCGGGAGAAAAAAAAGCCCCCGGAAACCGGAGGCTTTCCTGTTGAAACGCTGTCTTTTCCGCCTACTTCACCAGCCGCAGGGAAACGTCGTCCACGACGGCCTCTTTCGCGATGAACGCAAAGGTGGCCCATTCATTGGCCTTGATGGTGTATTCCCCGGAAAACACCTGGGGCGTTTCTTTCAAGGTGTAGGTCCCCGCGTGATCGGCTCCATGGTGCTTGCGTCTGTAGCCGTGGGGCGCCTTGGGGTCGGGGGTATCGGTATCCCGGTGGAAATAGACGGAGATTTTCCCTTTTCCGGAGGCGGTGAAGGAATAGGCCACTTTCCGTTCATAGGGTTTCTGCCCGATCTCCCTGTCGGTCAGATACTGGAAAGCGGTGCCGATGACCTTGAGGACGTTGCCTTTTTCCGTCTTTACCAGCTGGGATTTGCGCATGACCCAGAATTTGGGCTTGCCGTTCTTGTCCAGCTCCTCGAAGGAGCCGTTGCGCAAGTACGGAGTCCCGATCACCAGCGGGCGGTAGCCCGTGGCGTTGTGGTAGGCGGTTCCGTCGATGGCGAAGAACCCGGAGCCATTGACCTTTGCCGGAGTGAATTCGTCATCCACCTTGCGGTTCCGGGCGAAGTGGATGTGCCAGATATCCCCCCGTTCCGGCTTTTTCAGCTTTGCCAGCGGGACCCGTGCCTCGATGACGTAGCGGTCGTTATGGATCTTCGTTTTCACCTCCACGGGAACAGAGATGCTCTTCCCGTCCGCTTCGGTGTCCAGAGCGTCGCAGAAGGTCCCGTTGGGGTTGATCCCCAGATGGTAACAGTTGTTGGAGGCCGTGGGCGGGTGGAGGAAAATTTCGACCCCGTCCTTGCCCCAGACGGCGGAACCCGTTTTGTCGTCCACTTTCATCTTGTCCGGACGGGGCTCCATGGCCGTGATGAGAAAATAGAGATTGTCGCTGTCGGACAGGATCCCCAGCGTGGTCCGCAAGGCGGCGGGGATATCCTTCTTTTCCGGTCTGTCCGTCTGCTTGAGCCCGCTGGTCAGGTAGTAGGCCCCCACCCATGCACGATCCCTGCCGTCGCCGTCGATCACCACCTTGGATGTGGCCGTGGGGGCGTGCATGACTTTTGTGGCCGTCTCTTTAAGCTTGTCGTTGGCCTTGATCCAGTAGTCTTTCAGGTAGCGGCGGTCTTTTCCGATACGATAGAGAAGTTGTTTGTCTCCCGCGGAAAGTTTCTCCGCCTCGTCCAGAAGTTTGAGCAGTTCCTCCCTGGAGCCGGGCACGTTGAGGATATAGGCGATCCTGCCGTCCCCGTCGATCACCACTTTGCTTGTGGCCGTGGGGGCGCGCATGACTTTACTT
>JAGAEF010000077.1 GCA_017613255.1 Lentisphaeria bacterium | reverse complement strand
CGCAGCAGGTGATCTCCAGCTTGGGATTGAGTTCCTTGAGGGCTTTGGAGGTTTCGGAAAGCACCACGAGGGCCTCCCGCCAGCGGAACTGCTTCACGTCATTGGTCATGTACCGGGGCATGGGGTATCCGTAATACTCCTCGAAGCGTTTCCGGCAGACGGGGCAGTAGCAGGTCCAGTCGTCCGCCACTCCTCCGGTGATGGAGGCGATCCCCTTGGGGAAGGCGTAATGGGGTTCGTCCCAGAAGAACCCGTCGGCCTTGGTCTCCCTTGCCAGCGTGAGGCAGAAGTTCTTGAAATAGTCCCGGTAGGAGTTGGTGTTGAAGCACGCGTAGGGGAGTTTTTCTCCGGTGAGGGCGGAAACCTGACGGTTCTCCACATTGTCCTGCAGGAATATGCTCACCTGTTCGCCGCCGAAGTATTTTCCGTTGCCCCAGGGGTCGATGACGACCTTGAGCCCCATTTCGTGGGCCTTGTCCACGATCCTGGGGATGTTGGGCCGCCAGAAGTCAAAGTCGAATTCCGTCACGGCGAGAATGACCGTGGTGCAGCCGTGATCCAGCATTTCCGCGAAATCCTTTTCGGCGTGCTCCACATAGTTGAGTCCGTAGTAACTGATGGAGGTCTGGGTGATGGCCATGCTTTTTTCCTTTCTTTTTCCGTCGGAGACGGTGTTTTGTTATGGATGAACTTTCGAAGGTTTTTTCGTTACGGTGCTTTCCCGGAAGACGCACTTGGAATCCACGTACCGGGCGATCCCCCCTTCCGGAGAGGAGCCGAAGCGGATTTTTGCATACAGTGTCTCGAAGGCGATCCTCGCCATTTCCGAAACGGGATAGGAGACGCTGGTGAGGGGAGGGAAGATCTCCTTTGCCGCGGGCAGGTCGTCGAATCCCGCCACGGAGACCTCCTCGGGGATTTTTATGGAAAGTTCCGCACAGCAGAGAATGACCTTCACGGCGAAAAGATCGTGATAGCAGAAGATCCCCAGCCGCTTCCCGGAGCGTTTCTTCAGGAGGGCGAGAATGGTTTTCCGGCACGCCTGCGGCGAATTGATGTCCAGAAAACAGCATTTGAGCATCTTTTCCGGCACGGAATTTTCCATGAGGCCCGCCCGGAAGCCGGAAAGTCTGGCGTCCTGGAGTTTCCCCGCCTGTCCGATGTAGGCGAACTCCCGGATCCCTTCCCCGTAAAGATGATGGGCCATGCGGGCGCCCGCCTTGAGATTGTCCACAAGGACGGCATCGCAGGAAAGCGTCTGCAGTTTTCTGCCCAGAAGCACGAAAGGAACACTCAGTGTCCGGTAGAAGGCCTCCTCCTTTTCCGTTGCCGCCCAGGGGCAGATCATGATCCCGGAGACCCCCTGTTTCACGAACATGCCCAGCCGCTCCTTTTCCGTTTCGAAATCGTAGTTGCTGCTGGCAATGATGAGACTTGCCCCGGCGGAGTGGGCCATTTCCTCCGCGTGACAGGCCAATTTCGCGAAAAAAGGACTTTCCAGACAGGTGGCCACGAATCCGATGAGCATATTGTTTCTTCTCACGCCGGAGAGGGCAGGGGAGACCCGGAGGATCTTGTAGGAGCGCCCCTCCCGGCGGATAAGGTTCTCCTCCCGCAGGGTGCGGATGATCCGGAAGGCGGTTTTCAGCGAGATCTTTTCGGAGGAGGAAAGCTCCCGCACCGTGAGGAAGGCGCTGCCCGGGAGCCCCAGTTTTCCCGAGGCAAGCTCCCGGTGGAGTTTTTTCAGGATTTCATCGCTTTTGGATGCCGGCATGAGAACTATATTGTTATATTTTTGTTATACTTTACAAGCACTCCAATGATAACTATAGTCCAACATAAGGAAAAGTCAACACCCCAATCGGGAAAAATAACGCTTTTTTCCCGTTCGGCTCCATGCCGGAGCGTTTCTTACAGGAAAGCGCCCTCTTTTTTCAGGGCTTCCCGGACCTTTTTCCCGTCCAGCTCCTTGGGAAGGACGTTTTCTTGCAGGCACAGCGCGGCGGCCATTCCCGCCGCCTGACCCAGGGAGCACACCGCGGGCATGATCCTGGAACTGCTGTGGAGGGCGTGGTCCACGGAGATGGCCCGGCAGCCCATAAGGAGATTTTCGCTGTTCAGGGGAACGATTGTTCCGTAACGGAGCTCGTACCACTGGTCCTTTTCCATGTAGTGCATGGTCGTGCCGCTTCCGGAGGGATCGTGGATGTCGATGGGATAGTTGACTCTGGCAATGGCGTCGTCGTACTTGGCGCGCTTGAAGAAGTCGTCGGAAGTCTGATAGACCAGCCCCCGGATGCGTCTCGTTTCCCGGATCCCCACATGGTGGGCAAGGGACTTGAGTTGGGCGTTTTCGAATCCGGGCACGTTCTCCCGCAGGAATTTGATGTATTTGCGCACCTCTTTGCGTCCTTCGATCTCCGCCTGGGAAAGTTCCAGAGCGTTCGTTGCGTTCTTCCGGATGATCCTTGTGGTATTGAAATGGATGCAGTCGTCATGCAGCGTGCCGAAGGCAAGGATGTTCTCCCGCAGGCAGTCCAGTTTTCCTTCCGCCTTGGCCTTCTTGTAGATCTCCCCGATCTCCTGCCAGGAGGGTTTGCGGGCGGCATCGATGTGATCCAGCTTGAAGCAGGTGGTCATGGGCTGGCAGAGCCCCTCGCTGTTCCCCATTTCCACGGGACACCCGGCAAGGGCGGCAAGGTCGCCGTCCCCGGTGGAGTCGATGAAGATCTTCGCCCGGACCGCGGAAAGGCCGGACTTGGTGTGGAAAAGAACTTCCGTGATGCGTCCGTCACGCTTTCTTACGTCGAAAAGGGTGTGGTGGTAGAGGATCTTCGCTCCCGCCTCCAGAAGAAGGTCTTCCATGGCCAGCATGGCGATATCCTTGCTCAGGAAGGGGGCTTTATCCCCGGTATCGAAGGGGTGAAGCTTTTTCTCCTCGTCGGAAAAGTAATCCCACATTCTCTTTCTCCATGCGGCGAAAACGGGGCGATCCATGCTTTCCCCGTTTGCGTGATTGGGCATGAAGGGGGTGACTTCCCCGTAGCTGGCCATGCCGCCCAGCGCGCCGTACCGTTCCGCCACGATGACATTGGCTCCCTGCTTTGCGGCCATGACGCCTGCGCCGAACCCGCCGGGCCCGCCGCCCACGATAAGGACATCACACTCGGCTATGACCGGAACTTCCGCCTGAAAAGAGTAGGATAACGTTTTTTCTTCCGACATGGGGTCTCTCCTGTATTGCATGGTTTGCCTTGTTTTCGCATACAATAGCACAGTTTCTTCTTTTTTCAAGAAGCGTTCCTTTTCAAAAGCCTTCCTTTTCCCGGTCGAAGGGGACGAATCTGCGTTTCATTTTCTCCATGGTTTCCGGGGGAACGCCGTGTGTGCTCCCGTAATTGCCGGAGCAGCAAAGAACGACAAGTTCGCAGGCGTACTTTTTTGCAAGGAGGATATAGGGCCTGCGTTCCGCGGGGGTAAGAAAAGTATTGCTCACGATGACGTCATAGCGTTCCCGCAGGGCGTTTTCCGTCTCCCTCTGACACCACCACTGGGCATAGGGAACTCCGGCGGGATCGAAAACGTATTTCCCCTCCGAAAGGAAAAACATGTCCGCTTCGAAATGCTTCGTCCTGTCGGGGGCAAGAAGCCGTATCTCTTCGGCCTTCGTGGTTTTGCCCGAGCCGGGAAGCCCCATGATGAGATAGAGCTTGCTCATGCCCGGTTCACTTTTCCTCCAGAGCCCTGATCTCTTCGGCGGCTTTGGCCGTATCGGCAAGGGCGATACTCCTGCGCAGCGACTCCAGAAGGATCCTTTTTTCGTAGGTGGCCCTGCTGGTCCTGTCCTTTCTTGCTTCGATCTTTTCCGCAAGGAGTTCGGCCTTTTTCCTCAGGTGAGCAAGTTTTTCTCCCGCGAACACGATTTTCCTTTCCGCCGTGAAGGTCTTTCCGTTCTTCCGGGAAGCGCGGATCCTTACCGTGCAGGCTCCGTCGGGAAGTTTTCCGAACGCCCCCTGAAAACGCCCCGTAAAGGGTTTTTCATAAACGAGCTCTCCCGCCTGCGGCGCAAAGGAGAGGAGCTTTTCGCCGTTTTCCCCAAGGATCGCTGCTTCCAGAGTCACTTCCTGCATGGTGAGGAAGGCAGTCCCCGCCTTCACCTCGAAGGAGGCAAGATTTTTCTGATCCGCGCCGGCGGGCAAAAGGATCTGCAAGGCGGTAAGGTCCTCCCACGCGTCCACGCCGGAAAGTCCTCTCACGAAATGGAAGGAAAAGGCGTAATCCTTCTTCTCCCCCTTTTTGAGGGAGAAGGGCTTGTTTTCCAGTTCCAGAGTGTGGAATTTTGCCGCGTCATATATATAAGGCCTGTCGGAATCCTGCTGGAAGGAGGCAATGCAGGCAAGAAAATCGTTGGTATCCGCGATGGCCGTCCATCTGCCGGAAGCGGGGAGGCTCTGCCCCGAGCCCGCGCCCCGGAGAGGAACTTTCACGGCGCCATCCTTGCCCGGATAGAACACCGCGTCCCCGCTTTCCATGCTGCCCCCCACGACCAGTTCCGGGTGCCAGCGGAAACTGTCTTTCCCTTTCCCGTCATCCAGTCTCGTATAGGTAAGTTCTGCGGAAAAGCCCGCCGCATCCTTTTCCATGCGGAATCTTTCCGTCAACGTCCTGCCGCCCACAGGGCTTTTCAGCGTGAAAACGCTTTCCATGCCTCCCGCGGGGAGCTTTTTGGACTTGACATCGAAGGTTTTCCCCCAGAAAAGTCCGGGTACGGAACCGGAGACCACGAAGGCGGCGGAGGAAGAGGCGCTGTCCTTCACGATCTGATCGGTGAAACGGTCCTTGAGGATGAGGGAGGTCATGGCCGCGCCGTTGTCCGGCCGGAAGACGCATTCCACAAGGTCATTGCCAAGGGAAAAGCGTCTTCCCTCCTGTTTCGTTTTCACCGCGCCGGGAGCGGGAAGTTTTTCCGCCTTTTCTATGGTGAGATCGGCATGGAAGGGGTACTTG
>JAGAEF010000076.1 GCA_017613255.1 Lentisphaeria bacterium | reverse complement strand
CGGCAGTTGAACAGCCTGCGGCACCTGCGGTCCCGGCCGCTCCTGCTGCTCCGGCAGTCGAACAGAAGGATGAGAAGAAATAATCTTCTCCCGGAAAGGAAAGGCCTGTCTCATGACGGAACAACCGGAAAAACGATGGCTTCTGCCGCTTTTCGCGGTGGTCATACTCATCTATTTCGTTTCGGAGTCCTTTCTGAGGCAGGCCACCGTGGCAAGGATCAATCCGGCCGCCGTGGCCATGGATGAAATCCTTGCCGGGCTGCCCGAACCCATCCGGAAAAAGGTCGCCTTCCGGGTCACCCTTCTGCAGCTGCAGAACAACTTGAACAATGCGGGATCACCCGGCTCAAAGGCGGCTGCGCTGCAATCCCTGGCCATCTTCCATGAGACGGAAAAGACCGGAGAGCACATGCCGTATTACCGGGAGGTACTGACGAACTACAGGAACGAGCCGGCAGCATATCCGGTCTATATCCGTTTCCTGTTCGAGCCGGAAGGACAGAACGAAGGGATCACGGTGGAAGCATTTCACGAATATCAGAAGAAGCTTCCCGTCGAGGAGAGATTCTACGCCTGGACGTCCGCCTACAACAAGCTGCGCAACCTGGAGGACGAGGTCTCGCCCAATGCAGACAGGATCGCCCGGTTCCTCGAACCCCTTTCCGAAATTCCCGATCCTCCTTTTCTGGAGTATGCCCCGCTGTTCACCGAACTGGCCCGCTTCGCACGTCTTTCCGGACGGATCGAACTCGCGGAAAAAGCCACGAAGCTTGCCGATCAGTGCACGTACAAAAGAAGCATCTCGGAGTTCCTGATGCAGCAGGAAGAAGACCGGAAATACCGGGATGAACTGGAAAACAGAAAGGCCGGAGGCTGACCGGAGCAAAGGGAAACGCTATGTGGACTGTTACGGGACTTACCTTCAGAAAATTCAAGGAGCCTGCGTTCTTCCTGATGCTGGCTTTCGCCCTCATGACCGGATACGCTGTCTCCGAAATGGATCCCGTCTCCGATCAAGTTGCCGGGAATGCCGTTCTCTCGCATCTTCTCGGACATCAGCCCGGCAGTGAGCCGGTTCTCACAAGCACGTTCGCCGCCCTGCTGATGAGCATGCTTCTTTCCTGTTTCACGGGAGCGGTGGAGATTCCCCGTGAAATTTCAGGCGGACAGATACAGCACTGGCTTTCCAAACCGATCTCCCGCACCTCATACCTGCTGGGCAAATACTTCGGGATCCTGCTGATCTGCGCCACCTTCTTCTCCGCCACGGAATTTTCCATCATTCTTTCACACTATATATCGAAGGGAGTCTGTTATTCTCTCCCGCTCATCGCCCGTCAGTTTCTCATGATGACCATGTTCATCCCTTACACGGCGGTCATTCTCATGTTTTCCTGCTGCGCCGGCGATATCGTGGCGATCATTTTCACGCTGCTCTACATTCTGTTCTCTCTTCTTTTCAATCTTGTCCCTATCCTCATTGCCATGCTGCCCCAGGGATTCGCGGGCGACGTCGAAGAATCCATTTTCATCCTTTATTATCTCTTTCCCAATAATCTGTACTTTCTTCTGGACTTCCCGCTTTTCGGCATCGTTTCCGTTATGCTGATCACCTACTCGTTTTCCATCGCGGCCATTTTCCTGATGATCGCGGATTATCAGTTCCGTCACATGGATCTAAGTAAACAAGGATGAAGCGAGCATGACACGTCCGATCCATCGACTCGTTCTTCTTGTTCTCCTTTTGGCCGCTCTGCCTGTGCGCGGCGAAATTTTCTCTCTCTGGCCCTTTGGAGACGGCAGCGCCGGCTCCACCCCCTTCAACGAACACGGCGATATCTTCCCCAGTAAAAATTTCTGGAAGGAAGAGATCCGGTTCAATGGCGTTCCCCTCCGTATGGACATTTCCCTGGTGGACGTTCCTTTCGCGGATGCGGTAATGCTCCTGCGCCGGAGGTTTCCCAATGCGGGATTCGCAGCAGGAAACGGGTCCGTCCTGCTGAACCAGCCGCAGAACGATGGGTCCACGCTTCGTCTGTGGCTGATTTCCCTGCGGGGGATCAACCCGGTCCTGCTGTTTTCCATGAAAGTCCCTGCGGATCTGAAAGCCACGCCGGAATCGGCCTGGCCCCGCGGGATCCCGATCCTGCCCGGTGCGAAAGCGGGCAATGTCATTTGCTTTCCTTCGCGGGGCGCGGATTTCGTCAGCTTCACGGCGAGAGGTGTCACACGGGCACAGACTGTGCATGAAATGACGCAGCGTCTTCTGACGGAGGGATGGCTCCCTGCCTCGGAAGAGATCGCGAACCCGTTCCGTGCATCCGGTGAAGTTTTTTACAGGGAATCGCCTCTGAGCATTCTTCTTCTCGGCGTTTCCTCCGAAACCCGGGACGGCGTACTGGTCACGGTTTATACCCGGCCCGTTGAAAAGAAAAAATGATCGTCTCCCTGGATGAACTCTCCGTTCCGGCCGGAAGCGTAACAGTCCGGATCGACCGGGAACTTCAGCCATTCCTGGCGAAGGCGCTCCATGTAAAGGAAGACGACATCCTTTCCTGGAAGATATTCCGCCGCAGTATCGACGCACGGAAAAAAAGCGATGTCCGGCTGATATACCGGGTACGGGCGGAGCTCCGTCCGGGCGTT
>JAGAEF010000075.1 GCA_017613255.1 Lentisphaeria bacterium | reverse complement strand
TCTGCTTCGAGTTGCTGAAAAAGATGAAGGAAGAGTCCATCCACTGCGCGGTGGATACCTGCGGAAACGTGCCCTGGAGCGCCTTCGAAAGCGTTCTTCCCGTTACCGACATGTTTCTCTATGACTTCAAGTGCGCCGACACGGAAAAGCACCGGAAACTCACCGGACAGGGCAATGAACTCATTCTGGAGAATTTGAAGAAGCTGGATGCAACCGGCAAAAGGATCGAGATCCGCATGATCATGGTCCCGGAGCACAACATGGGGGAAGAGGATCTTTGCGCCGCCGGAGAGTTTCTTGCAAAGCTCGAAAACGTGGAAGCGGTCCGGCTTCTTGCCTATCACGCTCTGGCAAGGTCCAAATTCAAGGCGGTGGGCCACCCCGACACCATGCCGGATGTGGAGTCTCCCGATGTTGGAACATTGGAAAAGTGTGCGGAACTTCTCCGCGCCCACGGAGTGAAAAAGGTCATCGATTCGCTGAAATAGAGGAGGAAAAAATGCTGTTCGGGACGTACAGGGAAGATGAAGAGTATCTGCTGAAGAAATTCCGGGGAATGGAGCTGGACCCGGCAACCGGAATGGATCAGGACAGTGCGGCGGAGAAGATCAAACCTTTTGCGCGGGAGGACGGGCCCCCTCCCCTCCTCAAGGCGAAAGCCTTCGAATTTCTGGCGAAAAATCTGCAGATCGAAGTGGATCCCCATGACTTTTTCCCCGCCTTCGCGTGCTGGAAACATGCGCCCAGACCCATGCTGCCCGTCCTGCTGGAATTGAGAAAACGCGTTTCCTTCCGGGAGACGGAGTTGTGGGATCTCCTCAATGCGTCGGGCGCATCCTGCATCTGGATGGATTTCGACCACTCCGTTCCGGAATGGGATCAGGTCTTTTCTCTGGGGTTCCCGGGCCTGCTCGAAAACGCCATGGCGTGGCGGGAAAAACACCGCGCCGCCGGCACTCTCGACGACAGGAAGGAGGCCTATTTCGAAGGGATCCGGATCACCTATGAAGCCATCCTCATGATGCTGGAGCGTTTCATCGCGCGGGCGAAACTCCACAAAAACGAGCGCTGCGATTTTGTTGCCGCCTCCCTGCAGAGGCTCCATGACGGGCCGCCGCGGAACTTTTTCGACGCCTTGCAGCTGATCTATCTCTACTTCATGTTCAGCGAACATATGGACCACATGCAGGTGCGCTCTCTGGGAAATCTGGACTTGAGACTTGCCCCCTTCTACGAGCGCGATCTGGCCAACGGCACCTTTACCGATCCCCAGATGCGGGAGATGTTCGACCACTTCTTCATGCAGTGGGGTTCCATCGACAACTACTGGGGACAGCCGGTCTATCTGGGCGGGACAAAAGAAGACGGAAGTACCCAGATCGACCACATGACTTATTTTATTCTGGACGAGGCGGCCAAACTCAATCTTCCCACCCCCAAGATCCAGATCAAGATCGCAAAAAATACGCCGGACGAATTCATCGACAAGGTCCTTGCCCTCATCCGGGATCAGCACCAGAGCATCGTGCTGGTGGGGGAAGAGGGGATCTGCCACATCATGACCGCCCACGGCTTCACCGAAGAGGATGCAAGGACCTGCGACATCCGCGGCTGTTACGAATTCGGGAGCAAGGGAAAGATCCACTCCAACGGCACGGGGGTCGGGCATCTGAACATGCTCAAGCCCTTCGAACTGATCTTCAACGGCGGAACGGACAAGCAGACCGGGAAGAAACTGGGAGTAAGCGTTCCGCCGCTGGAGGAGCTCAAGACCTTCGACGACTTCTACCGCCTTTATGTTTCGGAACTGTACTGGATCATCGACGCCAACATCAGGGTCGCCGACAATTTCGAAGCCTTTCTGGACCGTCTCAATCCCGCCAACGTCTTTTCCGCCACGATCCCCAACAGTCTGAAAACGGGACGGGACGCCTTTGCCGACGGCTGCGACAGGAACGTGAGTTCCCTTCTCACCACAGGGTTCGGGTCCGCCATCGACGCCTTGTCCGTGATGGAGGAGCTCGTTTACCGGAAGAAGGAGATCACACTTCGGGAACTGACCGAAGCCTTGAACGCGAACTGGGAGGGCCATGAAGCGCTTCACAAAAAGATCCTCGCCTTCCCGAACCGGTACGGCAACGGGATCCCCCAGGTGGACCGTTTCGCGCAAATGCTCTCCCGCCTCATCGGGAACCATGTCAACGCCCGCCCCAATGCACGGGGCGGCTTCTGGAAAGCCTCGGTCCATTGCGCCAAGCAGTTCGTGGATGAAGGAAAGAAAACCGGTGCCACGCCGGACGGGCGCTTTGCGGGAGAGGAAATGAGCAAGAACGCCTCCCCCCGCATGGGGTCGGACGTCAGGGGAGTGACCGCATTGATCCGTTCCGCGTTGAGCGTGGACGCTTCCTCCTTCCCCGGAGACTTCCCGCTGGACGTGATGATGCATCCCGGTTCCGTCCGGGGGGCGGACGGACTTGCGGCATGGAGAAGGCTTGTCCGGGTCTATTTCGCCGGAAACGGGGCGGCGATCCACTTCAACATCTTCGATGCTTCCGAACTCAAGGACGCCCAGAAGCATCCGGAAAAGTATCGGGGGATGCAGATCCGCGTCTGCGGCTGGAACGTGCGCTTTACGGAAATGGACAAATCCGAGCAGGACAAGTATATCCTCCGTGCGGAAAGCATCACGGAATAGAAAAAACTCCGAAAAAGAAAGTCAGAAGGTCTTTCCCGGGACGAAGAAACCTTCCATGCGGAAGGAGACTCTCATTTCCGCAAGAGAACGGAGATTTTTGCCGCAGGCGATCTTTGCAAGGAGCCCGCCGGTTTTCTCCCGGGGCATGACGATCCCGCCGAAACGGTATTTTTCGTATTGCCGGGCGATCTCGATGGAAAGAAGAAGATAATCTTTCGGAGGAAAAAGAGACCTTGCCGCAAGAAAGTCGTGGAGAAGGGCCGCAAACTGGCTGTTGACGGCAATAATGACCGTATCCCCGGGATTCTCCCGGACCTTTTCTTCGATCTCGGCAAGAGTATTCCCGCTTGCAGGCAGATACAGCACGTCCAGCGCGCCCCCCTCCAGAAAGGCCGCCCGGAGGCCGTCCTCCTTTTCGTAAGCGTGAAAGCTCGCCCGGTTCCTGGTAAGGTGCTCGGCCACGCCGTAGACGATCCTGACGGAACAGGGCTTTTTCAGGGCCTCCTGCGCGGCAAGGAAACCGTTGCGGAAGTGGTCCAGATCCAGAGAGACGGTGTTGGGCGTGTTCATGGGACAGGAGGCCCCGCTCCGGTTCAGCCGGACCACGGGACAGGGGAAATCCTGGAAAAGGTCCCGCAGGGCATACAGGGAAAGGTGATCGAAATTATCGTCCAGAATGGTCACGTTTTCGGGGGAAAGGGAGACGCAGGCACGGAGGAACTCGCGAAGGACTTCGAGCTCGGAGGGCATCTGCAGCGGCAGGACACGGTATAATTTTTCCTCCATGCAGAGCGTAAATTTTTCCATGGTGCTTTCGTCCCAGTGGATGTTGGTGGGATTGGCGGAATGGAGAAGGAGGGAAAGTTTTTCGTGAACGTTTTTCAGAGGGGCGAGGATCTCCTTTCCGGGAAGGTGCTTTACAAACGTCCCCGCGTGGCGTACTCTTTTCACCAAATTCCTGCGGGCAAGAAGAGAGACTGCCCCCTTGGCGTTCATCACGGTGGTGCCGTATTGCTTTGCCAAAATCCTTTCTCCGGGGAGAAGATCCCCTTCCCGGAACGTCCCATTGAGAAAGGACTCCAGCAGATTTTCATAGATGGCGCACTGTGCATGATTCATTCCGCCTCCTTTTTTTGGAGTAATATATCATAGATTCACCATTCCTGCAAATCTATAAGACAAAAACGGCGAAAAAAAGTTTTTCCCGTCTTGTATCGGACCCGTTTTCCGTTATAATATCTCACAGAAAGATCCCATATAACGAAAAAAACGGAACACGAGGAGAAAAAAATGAAAAAGACTTTGTTTGCCGCCGCAGCGATCCTTTCCGCACTGGCCCTCTTTGCCGACGGAGAACTGGACATCAACGGAAAGTTCCAGCCCAATCCCAAAAGCAAGTATTCCGTCCCCCGTCTCTGGTACTCCCAGCACGGGGAATACAAGACGGAGGCGGACAAGGTCAAGATTACGCTTTCCGAGCCGGATGAGAAGGGCGTGCGCATTCTTGAGGTGGTCACCTCACCCGATTTCCGCAAGGATACCAAAGGCTGGAGGAACTTCTGCATCTTCACCGCGGACCCCAAGATCCTTCAGACTGCCGTGGGAGACGAGTATTCCGTTTCCGCGGAGATCGCGGGAGAGGGCAAGATGCGTTTCGGGTTCCTTGGGTACGGGACTCCCGCATACACACAGGTGGTCAACCTCACAAAAGAGTTCCGGACGAACTCCTTCGAATTCAAGACCAAGTCCGTGAAGGACCCCGCCCCCGGCAAAGCCTATTACCGGCTCTATTTCGAATTCTTCCCCGGAAGCTCCATAAAGATCAAAAACGTGAAGCTCCTCAAGAAGAGCGCCCCCGCGGCGGCCAAGACTGAAGAAAACGCCAGGTAACGAAACAACAAATCCCGGAGACAAACCATGAAACGCTTCCTTCTTTCCGCCTTGACTCTTCTTTCCGCCTTCGTGCTCTTTGCGGATGAGGAGATCCCCGTCAACGGAAATTTCCAGCCCGATCCCCGGAGCAAAAATTCCGTCCCCCGCTTCTGGTGGTCCCAGCACAACGAATGGAAAAAGGAACGCGACAAAGTCAAGTTCGCTCTTTCCGAAGAGGACGGAAAGGGAGCCCGTATTCTTACGGTCACGACTTTCCCCGATTTCAGGAAAGAGGAAAAGAGCCGCTGGAAAAACTTCTGCATGTACACTACAAACATCGACGCCCTGCGCACTGTGAAAGGAGACGAATTCACCGTCACGGCGGAGATCGCGGGAGAAGGGAATGTGCGTTTCGGCTTTCTGGGCTACGGCACGGCCCCCGTATCCAAGCCCGTCAGCGTCACGGAAGAGTTCCGGAAATACTCTTTCGACTGGAAGACCAAAACCGTCAAGGGGGACGCTTCCGGCAAGGCCTACTACCGGGTCTTCTTCGAATTTTCTCCCGGAACCACCATAAAGATCAAAAACGTGAAAGTAACCAAAAAGAGCGCTTCCGGCAAGGATGCGGAACGGGCGGGATTCCGGTATTATCCGGTTTACAAACTCGCCCATGAGGTCGCCGACAGCGTGGAAAAGGATCTCCCCAACTGGAAAGACATTCCGGAAGGAAAAGGATTCCTCATCAACAAGCTGGACAAATTCCAGACGATTGCCCGGCAGAGTTCCTTCAAGATCGCCCACAGGGACGGGAAACTCTATGTGCTCGTCCGCAGTGAGGAGCCTTACATGGATCAGGTGCTTGCGGACGAAAACAACTGGCGGGACGGGGTGTCGTACCGAGATGACCTGCTGGAGTTCTGCATCTCCTCCAAACGGGGAGTGAATCTTGTCCACAGCTACAATCTGGTCAACAGCAAGGGAGCCAGCAAGAGAAGCCATGCCTTCAAGAAGATCCCCGGCATCCATGCAAGCGGGAAAGATTTCTGGATGGTCCGGATCTCTTTCGACCTCGACGATCTCCTCATCAACGGGGAGAAAATGGAGTTCGGAAAGGACTATTATTTCAATGTGGGCCGGACAAACCACACTGCGGGGAACCGGAACATCCACTCCTCCATTTCCCGGGAGTTCGGGCAGACAACAGCGTTCCAGATTCTGGAACTGGTGGACAAAGTTCCCACGCCTGCGGAAAAGAGAGAGGCGGAAGAGGCCTTCAACGGGAGATATGCTTCCTTCCTTTCGGGGGAGTGTTACAGGATCTCCAAACTTACCCCCGCGAACTGGAAAAAGACGTATGAATCCTTCGGCAGACTGAATGAAGCCCTTCTGGAAAAGGCCATGCGGATCTGTGAAGATGCCGCAAAGGCGAAAACCTTTTCCGAACGGGAAAACATCGTGCGCGCCTTCCAGAAGATGGACGAAGTTCTGCGTACCGCGCAGAAGAAGGCGCTTCTCCTGCTTGCCCGTCCAACGCAAGTGAAAAAGCTCATTCTCAACGGAAAGGAGCTTCCCGTTTCAGACAAGGTTTCCCTCTCTCTGGAACTGGGGGCCAATATCCTCTGCGCCGAGACCGTTCCGGGGGAGAAGGTGTCCTTCATGATCGAAGGACACCCCGAAACGCTGAAAGCGTGGCGGACCGCCTCCAAGGCGCCTTCTTCCTGGCGGGGAAGGGATTACGACGACACCTCCTGGACCATGGCGGAGTGCGATGAAAAGGGAGAATTCGCTTCACAGGGGTTTGCCCGGCAGATCCTCGTGTGGGAAAACGTTCATTACGGAGCGTGGAGACTTTTCACAAAGACAAGGAAATGGAATTTCGTTTCGGGAGGCCTCAACACGCTGAAAATGCAGCTGGACAGCCCCACGGCCTTTGCCCTCAAGGAGATGGATCTTTTTGTGGAACTGCCTTCCGCTTTCCACATCTTCAGGCAGGATATGAGCAAAAAGGGCACTCCCGTGCACCTGAGACCGGTCAAGGTCACCCAAAAGCCGGGAAGCAGGAAAGGCTTCACCCGCTATGAATACTCCTACAAGGGCGCGATCAAGCCCGTGGGGGGCGATTCTCCCGCGGGCAGCTATCTCGTCTTTCAGGCGGACGAGACACTTAAACCGGGAACGGAATTCGAAATGACCTATTCCCGCTCCTCCGGGAATCTGGTGGAACTCTTCCAGAAGATGCCCTGCAAAGTCCTGCCGAAGATCGACGGGAGACTGCTGAAAAACATCTATATAGAGACCTGGCGCTACGACCACAGCGCCGCAGGCTATTTCAGCGAGGCGGACCTCAATCTCCTGCACATGAAGGACCGCCTTGCCGCGGGG
>JAGAEF010000007.1 GCA_017613255.1 Lentisphaeria bacterium | reverse complement strand
GGAAAGGGGGTATATTAATCCCCAATCGCTCCGGCATAGCTCAGCGGTAGAGTAGGTGGCTGTTAACCACTTGGTCGCTGGTTCGAATCCAGCTGCCGGAGCCATTTTTATGCCATCGTGATCGACCACCTGTAAAACCTGCCCCCCCCTTTTCCGGAATCACCGTTGTCATAGCTCCTTTTCATCCAGAAGCTTCCGTTCACGCTCGATTTCTTTTTTCAATTCGTCTTCACTGGGGAGATAGAGAAGATATTTGGAGGCGAAAAGTTGTTTGCTGTCGTGAAGGACGGAGTATTTGACGATCGCTTCATTGCGTTTGGAGCATAACACGATGCCCAAAGTGGGGTTGTCGTCCTCTTTGCGGTATTGTTCCTCATACAATCGGATATAGCCGTCCATCTGTCCGATGTCCTGATATGTGAGTTCTCCGAGTTTCAGGTCTATAAGGACATAGCATTTCAAGATGCAGTTGTAGAAAACGAGGTCTATATAGAAATCCTGCTCTTCGAAACGGATCCGTTTCTGGCGGGCGACAAAGCAGAATCCTTTGCCGAGTTCAAGCAAAAATGCCTGAAGATTGCTGATGAGACCTTCTTCGATGTCGTTTTCGTGAAGATCGGGGTAGTCTTTCAAATTGAGAAATTCCAGGACGTAGGGATTGCGGATAAAGCTTTCCGGTTTCAACTCGGCAGCAGCCATGTTTTCTTCCGCATCGGTCCGGGTGGACGGCTTATCCGCGGAAAGCATCATTCGGTCGTAGTATAATACGGAAATCTGCCGTTCAAGCTGCCGGCTCGACCAGTTTTCGGCGACGGCTTCATTCATATACCAGTTCCGTGCATCCTGATTTTCAACTCGCAGCAGGAGCCGGTAATGGGTCCAGCTCAATTCGTCACGCAGTGCGTGACCAATTGGAAATGCGAGGTAAAAAGAGCGCATATACTTCAGATTGGTAACGGTAAATCCTTTTCCGAATTCAGCCGTCAACCGTTCCGCCAGGTCTTCCAGAACTTTCTTGCCGTATTCCGCACGGGCTTTCCCGTTCTGCTCATCTTCCACGATAAGGCGGCCGATTTGCCAATATGCCTGCACCATCGCAAAATTGACCGCTTTGTAAGCCGTCTGTCGTGCCGATTGCAATACTTGACGGATTGCGCAATACAGGTCTGCGCCGGATTGTTTCAGTTCGTTGCTCATGGTGTCGCCCTCCTTTCCTTTTCGATTGAAACAGGGATTGCCGGGAGGATGCCCCCCCTTGCCGGCGCCTCCCTCTCAGGCTTGCTTCCTCTCCTTCAGGACGAAGCGGAAGAAAAGCCCCGCGTCCAGTTCCGTTTCCGTGCGGATGAGAAGAGAATCCTTCTCCCTTTTCAGGACGGCAAAGGGGGCCTCCGTTTCGATTCCAGCCTTCCCGATGCCCGGGAAACTCACCTTGAACCGGAAACTTCTGGGATAGGGATCCGTGACCCCGTAGGCGGGTGTGCAGCCGCAGACGGTGACGATCACGTCTCCCTTTTCCGAAAGGCAGGCATTGAGCATGCCCAGTTCGGACTTACTTGCGGGATTCGGCATGAGGAAGGAAGCCGCCTGCATCATGCAGTCGTGCATTTCTCCGCTCAATGTATCCTGACCGCAGCCGAGTTTTGCCCGGTAATCCTCCCGTTTGACGGTGGTGGGCGGCACGTTGAAAAGAGCGGTCCTGCCTGTGGAAGTCTCATGGAAAAAGAGTACGGGAACATCGTCTTTGCCATTTACGCTTTCGGACCCCTTTTTCACCACCTTGGCGCCGTCGGCAACATAGGAAGCAACGGCCTTCTTGTGATGGAAGACCTCTTCTCCTATGCGGCGCAGAGCCTTTGCCTTTCCGCTCTCCTTCACGCCGAAAAGATCTTCCAGACCGCAGACCTTTTCGAAGGCCAGAAGTCCGATGCCCTTTTTGTGGGCGTTCCGGATGCTCTTGAGGATCTTTTCCGGCGTGCCTTCCGGGATGGGGGGCAGGACAAGGAAGGGCGCCGTCTCTTTTGTGAGAGAGGAAAGCTCTTCGAAGGTGGTCTGCACGGGGGTGTTGTACCCGTTGTGGGTGAGTTCGATGAAGGCGTACCCCATGGCCTCCTCCCCGGTGTTGACCACATCCGACCACCCCTCCAGGACCCCCGGGACGGGAGAGAAATTGTATTCGTCCTCGTGATAATCCCCCAGAAGTTCGAAGAGGCGGAAGTCGTAGCAGAAGAAGGGGGCGGCAAGCTGTCTGGCCGGCGGATTGCGGTGCAGATTTCCCCAGGCATGGATGAACTCCCGGAAGGAGGCCTTGTCCGGCGTGGGGCAGTGGAATCCGTAGTCCCGCCAGTAGTCGAATTTCCCGTTTTTGAAGTAGGGCGTGGCATAGCAGAAGGTATAGACGATGCTCCTCTGATGCTGAGGAAGGCAGTCGTAGATGCCGAAGGGGGGATGGGCCTGATACACGGCGCCGTCGTCGCATCCCAGTCCGCCGCCGTAGTAGATCTCCGGGAAGAGCTTGCGCATTTCCGGACGCATGAGTTTGCAGTTGGCGATGAAATAGCTGGAGCGCACGATGGTGTAGTCGCAGGAAAGGTGGTACTCTTCGATGAAGAAGTAACTGCCGTTCCGGTTGGTGGCCTCGTCATACTCGTGGGAACGCACCGCAAGGCGGGCGCCGTAGGCGCTTTTGTAGTGCTGGACATAGAGGGAGCTGGGCCCGTAGGAGCCTCTGCCCAGTTTGGGATTGATCTTCAGAAGTTCCTTCCCGAAGGCAATGGAACGCTTCCGGAAGGCCTTCACGGCAAAATCCACCCATTCGTTCCAGCAGGTATTGACCAGTTCATCGAATTGTTCATGGCTCAAATGGTTTCTCTGGTAGCAGAAGAAGGCGGGCAGTTCCTTCGGGTCGGAGGAGAGCATTTCGTCGATGATCTCCGGCGTGGTGAGTTTGAGGGGAGGTTTCTTTTTCAGGAGGAACTCCTTGAAAATTTCCAGGAACGGCCCGCAGTGGCAGTCTCTCCTGTACAGGAAGAGACTACCGATATGGCTTTCCCATTCCGGCACGTCCTTGTCCAGAAAATCGGCGTGGCGGATGAGCTCCCGGTTGAATTCGTTTTCCAGAGAAAAGTCTCCGGCGTTGCGTCTCGTGAGCATGAGGTGCCATTTCCGGTGATAGACTTTCAGAAGTTCCCAGATCTTCAGCCGGCCGCCGACGAGGGGATAGCGCATGACCAGCGTGTAGTAGTGGCCCATGCCGCCCCAGCCGCCCAGAGGATCGAAGCCGTCGGATTCCAGATTCTTGATCTCGTTGTTCATGGAGATCATCATGGGAAGCCCGGAGGCCAGCGGCGGAGGAGGACCTGCGGGATCTTCCGGCAGGACTTCGAAAATCTCCACGTCGTCATAGAAGGTCTTGAGACCGTTTTTCAGTAAGAGTTTCAGGTGGTAGATCCCGCAGGGGAGGTTTTTGTTCAGCACGGCCTTTTTCCCGATGCAGGCAAAGGAGGGATCCCCCGCGGGCGAATCCGCATCCGTAAGACGCACCCGGACGCCGGGCACGGTCGTCCCGTAAGGATCCTGCACTTCGCAGGCAAGGGAAAACTCCTCCCGGAAATAGCACGCTTTCCGGTAATGGACCTTCAGAAGAAAAGAGATCTTTTCGTCGTCGTAGAAGTAGTGCTGTTCCCTTGCGTGCTTCAGCGCCTTTTCATACTGGGGGATCCCCCTGGGGATGCGGGAAACGATTTTCTTGTCCTCCGGGCTGCTGACCGTGAGCGCCACGGAATCCTTCCGCAGGGAAGGTCCTTCATACAGGAAATTCCCCTCCTGATCCCGGATCTGTTCCCAGGGGCCGTTTTCGCAGAAGAGCCAGGGCTTGTGTTTTTCGTGTTCGTAGCCTGCGGCAACCAGATACTTTCCGGGAAGTTTCCTGCGGATGAAGGTGAAATGCAGCGGCCAGGGCAGGTCTTCCAGCTTCCGGTTTGCGTAATTTTTCCAGTCCCGGTCCAGGAGCACCATGCACCCTTTGCGGAAATAGAAGTTGAGAAGCTCTTTCCCTTCCGATTCGATGCGGATATAGGGGCTTGTCAGGTAGTCGTACTCATAGATCCAGCCTCTCGTGCCGCCGTCCTCCCGGTCGCCCCGGCCCCGGATGGAGCCGTCCAGAACGCAGTCCAGCTGGTCGAAGTCCGCTCCGCACGGGGTAACGGAGAAACGGAATTTCAAGGGTTCCGTCATGCCCTGCACGGTGGAAAGAACGAATTCGATGGTCTTTTCCGGTTTCCGGGAGGCGCAGTCGTCGGGGGAGTCCAGTTGGACGCTGTAGATGTGCGCCGTGCTGCCCGGGGAAAAGAGCATGTCGAATCCAACTGCTCCCGCAGAAGGGAATCCCTTTTCCCGGATCACGCCTTTGCAGGTCATGCCGAAGGCGGTGAAGGAAAGCTCCCTGCCTTTTACCTCCAGAACGGCTTTCATGTTTTTGGAAGGGGGAAGTTTCCCGAAAGAGCGTTCCCCGATCGTTTTCCCGTCCAGAAGGACCTTCATATCGTGCCGGGGATCGAACTGCATTTCCAGCTTGTGGCCGGTCATACCCTTCCTGTCGTAGCGGAAATACCAGACGAAGCCGTATCCGAACTGGATGTTCCGGAAAGCCAGCGTCATTTTCATTTCCAGCCGGAAGTCCCGCAAGTCGGGCGTGGAAAGAAGATGCTTGTTCCCGTTCAGAGTGATGCGGTACTCCCCCTCCTGAAAGATCTGGGCGTGGCCGTGGGAGTAGCTGGAATGGTTTTCGATGTCGATGCGGTAGGCGTGATTTTCCTCATCCCTGCTGCGGAAATCTTCGTAATAATGCAGAGCCACGGATTCTCCTCCCGGGGTTATGCGGTTCGTTTTATGTTCGATCGTCGGAAGCGGTCATGCCGGATATCCGTGCGTACTCCATCAAACTCCTTTTATTTGACGAGACGCACGGAAAGATCGTCGATGACGGCGTCGGAAGCGGCAAAATCGAAGGCGACCCATTCGTTGGCGGCAATGGTGTACTCTCCGTGGAAGATCTGCATCTCGTCGGAGAGGGTGAAAGTGCCCCCTTTGCCGTGCTCGGGGAAGTGGGTGCGGGTGTAGCCGTGCTTCGCCTTGGGATCGGTCTTGTCGGAATAGCGGAAGAAGTTGACGAAAAGTTTCCCTTTCCCCTTCGCCCGGAAGGTGTAGGCGATCCTCCGGGGATACTTCTTCTGTCCCAGTTCGCCGAAGGCGAGGAGCTGATACGCGTCACCTGGGGCAAGTTTCAGCGCGCAGGAGGAGCCGTTTTTGACGATGGAGGCGTTTTTCCCCCGGATGGTCCAGCTCAGCACCTTCCCGGTCTTGGGGTCGACCTCGTCGAAGGAACCGTTCTTGAGATGGGGGTCCCCGATCTCCATGGGCCGGAAGGAGGAGGTGTCGTGATAGAGACAGCCGTCCAGAGAGAAGCTCCCGGACATGTTTTCGGCGGTGTGTTTATCCTTGATCCTGCGGTTTCTGGCGAAATTGACCTTCCAGATCTCTCCTCTTTCCGGGATTTTCAGCCGGGAGACGGGGATCCGGATCTCCAGAACGTAGCGGTCGGAATGGATTTTTGCGGCCACCTCCACGGGAAGATCGTATTTTGTGTTGCCGCCGGGGCCCAGTTCATCGAAGGTCACCCCTTTGGGGTTGACCGCCAGATGGTAGTAGCTGTTGGCCGCCGTGGGCGGATAGAGGAAGATCTCGATGCCGTCGTCCATCCAGACGTTCACATCCTTTTCCCCCTTCATGACCATTCTCACGGGGGAGGGTTCCCTTGCTTCCACCAGAAAATAGAGGTTTTCCTTGTCCGCCAGAATCCCGAAGGTGGTCTTGAGCTCTTCCGGCAGGGGCCGTTTCTTCTGGGTGAAGGGCTGCTTGAGGCCTTCCGTGAGGTAGAAGGCACCCACCCATGCGGGATCCTTGCCGTCCCCGTCGATGGTGATTTTGGATTTGGCGAAGGGGGCGCGCAGCGTGCTGCCGAATTTCGCCTTCATGGTCTCGTTGGGCTTGATCCAGTACTCGGTAAGGAATCTGCGGTCCTTTTTCAGGCGGTGCTGGAGGATCTTGTCCTCCCCGGCAAGGCGGTCCGCCTCGTCCAGAAGCTTGAGAAGCTCCTCCTTGGCCCCGGGCGCGTTGAGGATGTTGGCTCTTCTCTGGTCGCCGGTGGGGTACCCCATGCACTGGGGGGTGTTGTTCCAGAGTTTCCGGCGCAGATTGTGGTATTTTCTCATGGGGGCGGCGGCCTTGCCGTAGTAGAGAAGCTCCGCCTCCTCCAGAAGTTTTTCCTCATCCTGGGAGGGATCCCAGAGAAGTTTGCCTGTCACGTACGCCCATTGCCAGAGGGAGGGCATCACGTCCCCTCTCGTATCTGCCTTCCTTCTGGGCCAGAACTCGCTGTCGGCGAACCACCCCTCCTCCTTCCAGCCCGCCATGCCCAGCTTTTTGTAGAGCCGCAGATCGTGGGCCTGCACCTTTTCGTTGCAGGTATAGTAGGGGGGCGTGGCGATGAAGTATTCGTAGGTGTAGACTTTGGGCGCCACCTTCAGCCAGCCCAGAAGCAGTTCGTAGAGGTGCCTGTTCCGGGGGCAGGAGGGATCGTCCAGATTGTGTCCGTAACAGCGTCCGTGGGGGCAGTACTGGATCTTGATCCGGTCGTCCAGCTTGACTCCCGAAGGCAGTTCCCGGTAGGTGTGGTAACTCCAACTGCGCAGGTCCGCGTTAGGGTACTTTTTCAGCACTTCGTCGGAAATGGCCTTCACGGTCTTCTGGAATCTGGTGGAAACGTTCTGGAAGCCGGCCGCGGTAGTGTCGGTGCCGTCCAGTTTTTTGCATTCGGCACATTCGCACCAGCCGTCGTTCACATCCACCATGCCGAAGAGGAAGGCGCCTTTGCCGTCGTTTTCATCCAGCTGTTTCAGGAGATACTCTTTGACAAGTCTGCGCACATCCTTGTTGGAAAGACAGTACTGGCTCCCCTTCATGCGCTTGCCGTCGATGAGGGCGAAATATTCCGGATGTTTTTCGTAATAGACCTTGGCGGGAATGGGCACGGCAAAGGTGAGATGTCCGCCGCCCAGAGACTGCTGGGAACGGGGGATGCGGGGCGCGTAGAACTTGTACCGGGGGGAATCCTTCTTGTCGTAGGGGACCCTTCCTCCGTAGGCGGGCGGGGTCTGATAGCCGTTGCGGGTGGCCCAGGTCTTGCCCTTTACGGGGATGAATCTGCCGATGGAGGAGCACTGGTCGAGCCTGCGGAAGGCGAAGAAAGGTTCCCGGAACTTTTCGTAATCGGGAAAAGTGATCTCCTTCTTTTTCGGCACATATTCTCCGCTGTCCGTATTGTCTTCGGGAACCAGCCAGCGGACGCCCAGTTTATCCTCGATGAACTGATAGGTCGCGTAAAGGTCGGCTACTTCCCGTTTGCCGATGATGTAGAGCGTATTGCCTTTGGCGCAGAGGAAGTGGGCCTCCTCCTGTTTCGCCTTTGCAAGAGCTTCCTTAGCGGCGGCGGGGATCTTTTTCAGCGTGTCGGGGGTCCCGATGAAAATCCTGGCGGAACCAATGCTTGCCTTTTTGACGATGGGAAGTTTCTTCCCGGTGACCTTTTCCGTATAGGCGGCAAGCTCATCCGCCGCGAGAACGGTGCTGGGGCAGGGATTTTCCGGCAGGACGATTTCGGCGGCTCTGCCGTCTTTGACCAGATCGAACCCCGAAAGGGAAAGGGTTGCCCCCAGCGTGCAGGCGCTCAGGGCGCCTATCCATGTGATTTTCTTCATTTTTATGCTCCGTTGTTGCTGTTTGGTCCCGTCAGGCTGTTTTCCGGACGAAAATGAGTCTTTTCCATGACCGTAACATACAGCTTCGGACTCTCTTTTTCAATCCCTCCCGGGAAAAATCTCCCCGTTTTCCCTTTCGAAAAGAGGAAAACAAAGCATTTTCCTCCTTGAAAAAGCGTTTTTGCGCTGTATATTTCAAAATCGGCGGAAACATTTCTTTTCAGGAGGGGCCATGAAATACGAACCCGAATTCATTCCCATGAGCAGGGCGGAAATGGACAAGCTGGGCTGGGATCAGCTGGATATCCTGCTGGTTTCCGGAGACGCCTACGTGGATCTGCCCTCCTTTGCCGCGCCGCTGATAGGGCGGCTTCTTCTGGATCAGGGCTGGAAGGTGGGGCTCATCTGCCAGCCGGACTGGAAGGATCCCTCCTCCATCGCCGTCATGGGCAGGCCCCGCATCGGCTGCGGAGTGGCCGCGGGCAACATGGATTCCATGGTCTGCCTCTATACCGTGGGGAGGCGCCTCCGTAAGGACGATATGTACTCTCCCGGCGGCGTTCCCGGAAAGCGTCCGCCCATGGCCTCCGTCGTTTACACCCAGATGTGCAAGAAGGCCTTTCCCGGCTGTCCCGTGGTCATGGGCGGCATGGAGGCCAGCATGAGGAGGATCGCCCATTACGACTACTGGCAGGACAAGATGCGGCCCGGGCTTCTGGTGGATTCCAAGGCGGAGATCCTCATCTACGGCATGGGGGAGCGGGCCACCGTGGAGGTCTTCCGGCGTCTGGAAAAGGGAGAAGCGCTGGACGGGATCCCCGGAACGGTCCGCTTTCTGGGGGCGAAAGCCTCCGCCGCGCTGAAGATCGACGATTCTTATGTCATGCTGCCCGACTATCAGGAGATGCTTTCCGACAAACGCGCCCTCATGCGGGAGACGGTGATCCTGGAACGGGAGATGAACCCTTACTGCGGACGGAAACTTCTGCAGAAGTACAACGACCGTTACCTTCTGGTGGAGCCGCCCATGCCCTTCATCACCACGGAAGAGTTCGATCACGTCTGCGAACTGCCATTTTCCGGGAAACAGCACCCCTCCTACAAGGAGACCATCCCCGCCTACCTCACCGTCCGGGACTCCATTCCCGCCGTCCGGGGCTGTCCCGGCGGATGCGCCTTCTGCGGACTGGTGGCCCATCAGGGGAGACACATCATTTCCCGCAGTCCCGAATCCATCCTGCGCAGCGTGGAAAAGCTCACGAAACAGAAGTTCTTCCACGGCACCATCTCGGATATAGGAGGGGCCGCAGGCAACATCTACGGACACACCTACAAGGATCCCAAGCTGTGCGCCGTCTGCCGCCGTTCCAGCTGCATGTTCCCGGAACCCTGCCGGAACTACGTGGCCGACGGGAAAAAACTCATCGATCTTCTCCGCAGGGTCCGCAAGGTTCCGGGAGTCAGGAACGTCTTCATCAATTCGGGGATCCGGCTGGATCTTGCCCTCATGCAGGAAGATCTGACCAAGGAGATCGTTCTTCACCATGTTTCCGGCCACATGAAGGTGGCTCCGGAACACCTCCACCCCCGTGTCCTCGCCCTCATGCGCAAAGGCAAAAGCGGCGAACTGGAGGCGTTCATGAAGATCTTCGACAGGATCAACCGTGAAAACGGAAAAAAACAGTACCTCATTCCCCTTTTCATTTCCAACTTTCCCGGCTGTACGGCAAAGGAGATGAAGGTGGTGGATGATTTTCTCGCTTCCCACAACTGGAGTCCCCAGCAGGCCCAGGACTACATCCCTCTGCCGCTCACCATGGGGGCGGCCATGTACTACAGCGGGGAGACCGCCGACGGCACCCCCATCGAAGTCCATCGGGGCCTTGCCGAGCGCCGCACCCAGCTCAAGATGCTCAAGCGGGACCGCACCTTCCGCCCCAAAGGCGAACACGGCGGCCCCAGTTTCCGGGAACACCGGGGCGAAGGCAAGGGGAAATTTTTCCCCCGCGGCGGGAAGAAAAAGCCCTTCTGAAAGACCATGCCCGGGGGCGGGAAACCAGAGCCCTCCCTTTCCCGTCAGGCCCGCGGCGGCTTCCCGTGCAGGGAGGCGTAAAGCAGTCCGTGCTTTTGCGTTCTCTCCCGGAACAACTTGCGCAGAATGACGAAGGAAAAGATCCCGTGGATGACGATCACAAGGATCCACGAAATGGGATAGGAGAGGAAAAGACATTTCATGGTGTGATAGTGAGGGAAAACGAAGGCGACCCAGGCGATGCGGAAGAAGAACGCTCCGGAAAGGGAGCCCACCGTGGCGATGACCGAGTGGCCCAGCCCCCGGAGAAGTCCGGAGATCACATCCATGATCCCGCAGAGGAAATAGGTGGAGAAGAGGATCTTCACCCGAACAAGCCCCCACTGGATCACCTCCGGATCGGAATTGTACAGGGCAAGCAGTTCCCTTGCGAAAAGGAAAAAGAGCCCGCCTGCGAAAGCGCTGGCGGCAACGGCGCAAAAGATGCAGAGAAAAAGGCTCCGGAGAATGCGTTTGAAGTGTTTTCCGCCGTAATTCTGGGCGGTAAAGGAGATGGCGGTGGTGTGGAAGGAAAAGGAACAGATCCAGACGAACCCTTCCAGCCCGGAGGCGGCGGTGCATCCCGCAACGGCGAAACTCCCGAAGGAGTTGACCGAGGACTGGATCACCATGTTGGCAAGGGAGTAGCAGGAGCTCTGCACGCTTGCCGGGATCCCCAGACAGAGCATCTCCCGGAAAATGGGGCCGTCCAGCTTGAGACACCTCCACTCCAGTCTGCTGTCCTCTTTGGAACGGAACATGACGAAAAGGATCATTCCCGCGGAAAGGATATGGGAAACCGCCGTGGCGATGGCCACTCCCGCCATCTCCATGCCGAACCCCGCCACAAGGATCACGTTGAGCACCACGTTCACCACCCCTGCCGCCAGCAGGAAGATCATGGGGCGCACGGTATCCCCCAGCGCCCGCAGGACGCCGCACCCCACGTTGTAGATCACCATGAAGGGGATCGCCGCAAAGCAGATATAGAGGTAGAGGCAGGACTTTTCCAGAATGTCGGCGGGGGTCCTCATGAGCGTAAGAAGAGGCCGCACCGAAAGAAGGCCCACGATCATGAGGATGAGGCCGCAGAGGAGGGATGCGGCAATGGAGGTGTGCACGGATTTGTGCAGCCGGACCGTGTCTCCCGCCCCGTAAAACCTTGCCACAAGCACGTTGGAGCCGATCCCCAGCCCCAGAAAGAGGCTTACGAAAAGGCTGTTGATGGAGACCGTGGCCCCCACGGCCCCCATGGCCTGATGGGAGGCGAACTGCCCCAGGACCACCATGTCCGCCGCGTTGAAAACCAGCTGGAGGATATTGGTGGCCAGAAGCGGCAGAGTGAAAAGCACGATCTTGCGGAACAGCGGTCCGTGGCACATATCCATCTGATGGGAGGCGTTCGACATAAAGAAACCTTTTTCCGCTCCTTGGGGTCAAAAAATCTTGCCGAAGCATAAATATACCGTTTTTCCCGGAATATGCAAGGGCCTTTGGATTGCTTTTCCCGGCAAAACGTGTATATTGACCGGAAAGGATTTCGAAAAGGAGGAGCTATGAAGAAAGAGGAGATCACCTGGTCGCTGATGCACCCTTCCCATGTGGATGTAAAATACATGGAGCGGGTCGTCCGCGAGGCGGAAAAATACGACTTCGACAGTTTCGAAGTGTGCGGCCCCTTTGCCCACCATCTGGGCGGCATGAACGGCCTTGCCTTCTATGAACCCTACCCGAAAACCCATGAAAAGTGCGATATTGCGGGGGTGGAGGAGCAGATCGGGAAGATGCGGGCCATTACGAAGCTGGCCCACGGCATAGGCAAACCCCTTTATTACTGGCACAGGGAGATCATGCTGCCCAAGGGACTTCTGGAGGACTGCCCGGAAATGCTGGACGAGCGGGGCGAATTCGATCTTCTGGGGAGCTGTTTTCAGGATTTCCTCCGGTACAAGATCCGCAACGCCTTCGAAAAGGTCCCGGATCTGGACGGGATCGTGCTCACCCTCACGGAGGCGGATTTTTCCGTCATCCACAACTCCCGGCCCGACCGCTATCCCCCGGATCAGGTGGTTTATGAGATCGTGAAACTCTTTGCCCGGGAGCACGAAAAGGCAGGGAAAAGGTTTATCTTGCGTTCCTTCGGCTCCATTGCCCAGGATTACGAAGACATCCTTGCCGGGGCCCGGCGCGCCGCAAAGGAGTATTGTTTCGACATCGAAACCAAGATCACGCCCTATGATTTCGTCCCCTTCCTGCCCGCCAATCCCTTCCTCGTCCGGCAGGAAAACACCTTTTTAAACGCGGAATGCGATTGTCTGGGGGAATTTCTCGGAGCGGGGTATCTGCCCGCCTGCAACATCAAAAACATCTTCCGGTACGTGCGGGAGGGGAAAAGCAAAGGCGTCTCCCGCTACGCCATAAGGCTGGACCGCATCGGCAACAACATCTTCGACTCCGCGCAGGAGATCAATCTGTTCGCCTATACGCGCTTCATCCGGGACGAAAACGCCACGGTGGAAAGCGTGCTTGCCGAATACGGGAAGATCCGCTATCCGCAGTGCGTGCCGGAGATGACGCTTCTCCAGCTCAAGGGCCTGGAGTGCGTGGAAAAGATCAACTTCATCCACCGGAACTGCGTGCATCACAAGTTCCCCATCCAGCAGGATTTCAAGTGGATCAAGGCGGGGGGCTCCTTCAGCCTTTTCCGGGACGGGATGACGCTCGATCTCCAGAAGGATATGTGGGGACTCCGCGCCGGCGTGCCGACCCCCGGACGAAAGGAGATCCTTGCGGAAAAGGAGGAGGCCTGCCGTCTGGCGAAGGAGGGGCTGGAAATGATCCTCTCTCTGGAAGGAAAAATGCCCCGGGAGGAGTGGAAGAGACACCTGCGGGTGTGGAAGATCGCCTGCAAGGTCTCCAAAGCCTTCCTTGCCTTCAACAGGGTCGTCTGCGCCTATTTCGACGCCATGGACCGCATGGAGGAAGACCCCGTCACCCTGAAGAAAACTTCGGAGGAGGCATGGGAAACGATCACGGAGGAGATGGCGGACAGTAATGCTCCCCTTCCCACGCTTCTCAGCGTGTGCGACGGAGCTCCCCCTCCCGGGGACGATCTGGACCGGGTCTACTTTTCGGCCCTCCGCTTCCTCTGCAGGGAGTTTCTCAGGGAGTACGAGGCGGAGTATGCGGCAAGAAAGGAGATGCGGAAGCGTTCCAATGTGATCGATTTCGTCATCCCCGGCGGGATCTACGACGACATCCGCGCAGGAAGAGCCATGCACGCAAGCCACAGTCTCCTGCGCAACGGCCGTCCCGTGCGTTTTGCGGGCAACTCCGTCTTCCCCAACGGGACCGTAAGCGTGGAATTCGACGCGGTTTCCGGAAACGTGCTGGAGATCCTTCTGGACAAGGATTCCACGCCTGAATTTCTTCTGAAGGTCAACGGGAAAAGCGTTTCCGTCACTTCTCCCGAACGCAAATGGCAGATCCTCGTCGCCCAAAGCGGAAAACTCACGGTGACCGTCGGCAAATCCGGAAAAGAGTACGCCGCACTGCGCGCCGTCGCCCTGCTGAAGGAGTTCGAATAAAGGAGTTTTCTCTCAGTCGTTCATGCTTCTTGCCCGCAGAAGGTAGTAGGCAAGGGTGAGAAGGGAACTGACCGCGGCGGCCACATAGGTGAGGAAGGCCGCGTTGAGGACCTTTCCCGCCTCCTCGCTTTCCGATTGCGTCACGATCCCCGCCTTGAGGATGTACTTTTTCGCCCTTGCGGAAGCATCCCACTCCACGGGAAGCGTCACAAGGGAGAAAAGGACCACGAAGGCGAAGAGAAACGCGCCCAGATAGACCAGACCCGCCGTCTGGAAAAGAAATCCGGCAAGGATGACGAAATAGGAGAGAAACGAGCCGATGTTGGCCATGGGGACCAGCTGACTGCGCAGCTGCAGAGAAATGCTCCCCTGGGCGTGCTGAAGGGCGTGTCCCGCTTCGTGACAGGCCACCCCCACGGCGGAAAGCGTGCTCTTTTCGTACACGTCCGGAGAGAGGCGCAGGACCTTGACCGTGGGATCGTAGTGGTCGGAAAGGAATCCGGAAACCTTCTCCACCCGCACATCGTACAATCCCGCGGCGTGGAGCATGGCCAGAGCCGCCTCCGCGCCGGTCATGCCGCTGGAAGCGCGTTTCCGGGAGCCTGCCTGAAACATTTCCCTCGTATAGAAGGAGGCCCACAGCGCCAGCAGGAAGCCGGGCAAAGCGAACAGGAGATAGACGGGATCGAAAAACATTTTGTCCTCCGGAACGATTTTCTTCTTTTTCGGTTTCGGAAATAATCTATCACCTTTTTCGGACAAGGCAAGAGGAAAAAAGTTCGTTTCGGAATAATTTTCAGGAAAAGTGTTTCCAAGGTCCCGGAAGAGGGGGAAAATCCCCGGAAAGGGCCGCCTGAAAGGTCCGACCCGCGCAAAAAACGCGGAAATATGAAAAATCCGCTTGAAAAGGAAAGAGACTATGGTATTTTATATGGTCCCTGATTTTCAGGGTGGGCAGAAAGTCAAATCAAACCTATTTACGGAGCAGCCAAGATGGGTAACGCCAAGCGTATTGCTGTCGTGGGCGCCACGGGCGCAGTCGGAATCGAAATGATGGAAACATTGGAAAAGAGGAATTTTCCCATTGCCTCCATAAAACTTCTCGCCTCCTCCCGTTCCGCAGGGAAAAAGCTCAAATTCAAGGGTGAGGAAATCACCGTGGAAGAGCTGACCGAAGCTTCTTTCAAGGATGTGGATATCGCCCTTTTCGCCGCAGGCGGTTCCACCTCCGAAAAATTCGCTCCCGCCTGCGTAAAGGCCGGCTGCGTGATGATCGACAACTCCAGCGCCTTCCGCATGGATGAGAACGTGCCTCTGGTGATCCCGGAGATCAATCCGGAAGACGCCTTCAAGCACAAGGGGATCATCGCCAACCCCAACTGTACCACCGCCATCATGGCCGTGGTGGTCTATCCTCTGCACAAGGCGAAAAAGGTGAGAAGACTCGTGGCCTCCACCTATCAGGCCGCCAGCGGCGGGGGTGCCCCCGCCATGCAGGAGCTCCTGGACCAGACCGCCGCCGTCCTGCGGGGCGAAAAGGCGGAAGTCAAGGTCATGGCCCAGCAGATCGCCTTCAACATCTTCCCCCATATCGACGTCTTCCAGGAGAACGGCTACACCAAGGAGGAGATGAAGATGGTCAACGAGACGAGAAAGATCATGCACGCTCCGGAAATGAAGATCTCCTGCACCAGCGTGCGCATCCCCGTGCTCCGCGCCCACTCCGAATCCCTGAATCTGGAATTCGAAGAGGAGATCACCCCGGAAGAGGCCAGAAGCATCCTTGCCAAGGCTCCCGGCGTGCGGCTCTGCGACGATCCCGAAAACAAGATCTATCCCATGCCCATCGACGCCACCGGGAAGTACGACGTGCTTGCCGGAAGGATCCGTCAGGATATCTCCCGGGACGACAAAAAGGGACTGGATCTCTTCGTTTCCGGCGACCAGCTCCTCAAGGGAGCGGCGCTGAACGCGGTCCAGATCGCCGAGCTTCTGGTAAAGTAACGAAGCCTTTTTTCCGGCGGCGGGGATTTCCCTTCCGCCGGATTTTTTTACGAACACGAAAGCAAATGCCCGTTGCGGACCGGGAAAGGAACAATATGGAATTCCCTCTGATCGAAAAATCTCTGTTCGTCTGTGTGGACGTGCAGGAAAAACTTCTCAACGTGATCGCGAACGCCGATGCGGTCCTTGCCCGCATCCGGGTGATGCTCCTTGCGGCAAAGGCGCTGAACATTCCCGTCATTGCCACCGCCCAGTACCCGGAAAAGCTGGGCTGGACCTGTCCGGAGATCAAAGCTCTCCTGCCGGAAAATACGCCTGAATTCGGGAAAACGGCCTTCTCCTGCTTCGGCGAAGAATCTTTCAGCAAGGCAGCCGCCCCTTATGAGACGATCGTCCTTTTCGGCGTGGAAACCCATGTGTGCGTGCTTCAGACGGCTCTGGACGCCCTGAACATGGGGAAAAGGGTCATCCTCATCCGGGACGGCGCCGGATCCCGGAAGGAAAGCGACAAGGAGGCGGGGATCGACTTCCTGCGCCAGGCGGGAGCGGAGATCATGACGTCGGAAATGCTTCTTTTCCTGTACATGCGCTCCTCCCGGCACGCCTCCTTCAAAGAGGTTTCCAGGATCATCAAGTAAAAAACAAGCTTTTCCATAACACAACACACAGGAGAAAACGATGAAGAAAGGCCTTCTTGCAAAAGTTCTGCTTGCCGCGTTTGCGGCGGGAACGCTTTCCGCATTCGAACTGACCGACGGGACGAAAGTCGTCATCGGAGAAAAAGCGCCCGAATCCACGATCCTTGCCGCCGAAGAGTTCGTCCGCTACGCGGGGAAGGCGACCGGGAAAACCCTGAAGATCGAAAAGGGCGCTTCCAAGGCTTCCTCCCGTGTGGTCATCGGGACCCTTGCCAATGTGAAAGACCTTCCCTCCTCCGCCGCCAGGCGTCTTGCCGCGGCCAAGTCCCCCGACGCCTACGCCATCGTCGGCAAAGGGGATGCCCTTTACATCGTGGGCAAGGACCGGGTGGGGGAACTGTACGGGACGTATGCCTTCCTTGACGGGAAAGTGGGCGTACGCTGGTTCCGCGCCGCAACCAGGGAGGATCCTTTCGAGTTCGTTCCGGAAAACGTTGCGCTGAAATTCTCCGATTTCGAACTTGTCCGGGATCCCGTGTTCCGCTACCGGCAGCTTTCCCATGTGGGGGCCACCGGAAAAACCCCGGTCAACGGGCAGACCGTGGCGGTGCGTCAGGGCTTCCAGATCAATCCCCCCTGGAACTTCCGCCGCGCCTTCAAGGAAAAATTCTACATGGCAAGGTGTTCCCTCCTTTCCATCGGAGACGGCGGCCACCTCACCTTCTGCAAGCCTGTTCCCCAGTCGCTTTTCGAGACCCATCCGGAATATTTCGCCCTGCAGAACGGCAAGCGGGTGAAAGGCCAGCAGATCTGCATTTCCAATCCGGGCGTGCAGAAGCTGGTGCAGGATTATGTGGAAGAGATCTATAAGACGGTCCCCGTGAACGATTTCACCTATCTCTTCGGCATGATCGACGTGACCACGGGCTGGTGCGAATGTGCCGAATGCCGCAAGCTGGACGAGACGGAAAAATTCGACTATGTCAACGTTTCCACCCGTTTCCACAAGGTGGTCACCAAGATCATGGGGAAACTGTATGAAAAGTACCCCGACGCCCGACTGGAATCCTGGGCCTACCACACCTACCGCACCATCCCCAGGCATGTGAAGTACGATCCCCGGGCCATCATCTACTACTGCACTCACGGGCGCTGTTACGGGCATGAACTTTCCGATCCTTCCTGCCAGCGGAACAGGGAGCATCTGGATCTCATGAAAAAGTGGGGAAACATCTCCTCCCGCATGAGACTTTATGAATACGCCAACTGCACGCCGCTTCTCTACGCCTGCCCGGAAGAGATCCAGGCAAAGGATCTGCGTTTCTTCCGGAAAATGGGCTGGGAAGGGTGGAAGGAGGAGATGGCCTTTGCCGATGCGCAGTTCTGGCCTCCCGTGAAAAAGGGCGAAAAGGACTTCCGCAGCGACCGCGCCAACTCCAACTGGCAGTGGTACTGCGTGACGGGCAAAATGCTGTGGGATCCGGATCTGGATCCCGCAAAGATCCTTGCGGACGTGGAAAGCAAGTACTACGGCAAGGCCTATCCCGCCATGAAAAAATATCACGACTACCGCAGAGAACTCTGGAACAACTCTTCCTACTGTCTGGGCTACCCCACCGGCGACCAGCGGCGGCCCCAGCTTCTTTCCGCGCCGGGCGCCAAGGAGAAACTTCTTTCTCTCCTTGCCGAGGCGGATGCCCTTGCGGGGGACGACCCCATCCTAAAGGGCAGGCTTGCGGACGACCGCAATTGGCTGACGCGCTACTGGATCGAACCCAACGAAAAAATGCGCGCCCAGCTGGGACGGGCCTGTTCCGCCCCCACGAGAGTGGGATCGATCAAGATCGACGGAGATCCCTCCGACGGAGAGTGGAACCGGGCGTGGCACACCACCGACTTCAAATACACTTTCGGGCAGAAGAAGGGCCAGGATGTGGAAGCAAAGGACAAAACGGTCCTTTCCATCCTTTCCGACGACGAAAATCTCTATTTCCGCATCATGGCCGATGTGGAGGACCCCTCCAAGCTTACGGCGAACTGCAAAGAGAAGGACGGGAACGTTTTCCACGACGACAGCGTGGAACTTTTCATCATGCCTCCCTCCGCCGCGCAGGAGTATTATCAGGTGGCCGTCAGCGTTTCCGGCGCCGTCTATGACTCCCGCTGTCCGGGCAATCACAAGGAGGTGGATCTGGGGGTGACCGCAGCCGTGAAACGCACGGCCAAGGGGTACGTCATGGAAGTAAAGGTCCCCCTGGAAAAGATCGGAAAAGCCGAACGGGGCGCCTTGTGGAAGATCCATGCCACACGGTGCAATGTGGCGGGTAAGGAGAAACCTGCCGATGCCGGAAGCCAGATGAGTCTGGACGGGACCCACCACCATGACACGGTCAATTACAGGGGCATCGTCATCGGGACCCCGCTTCTGAAAAACGGGACCTTCGAGACTCTGGACAAAAAGGGAATGCCCGCGGACTGGGCCGCTTCCAAGTGCACCATCGTGGACAACGGGGCCTCCCATGCCGTAAAACTCACCAACGGGAGCTTCCTCTATCAGCTTATGGCCGGCGGCGTTCTGGGGCAGAAACCCGCCCCCCGCAGGATCCGCGTCACCTTCCGGGCCTCCGGGAAAGGCGTTCTTCATGTCGGCGCCCACAGGTATACCGACACAAGGGATGTGAAAGCCAAACACGGGTACAGACGGACTCTCAAGCCCACCGCGACCTTCTTCAAGGCGCCTCTGGAAGAGAAGCAGAAACTCTTTTCCTGCGAGTACACCATTCCCGCCGACGAGTGGATGGCTTTGCGCTTTACTCTGCCGGGAACGAAAGAGGACTTCGCCGTTCTGGACGATGTAGCCGTAACCCTTCTGGAGGACAAGGGAAAGTAAGGGGGGAACGCCCCCCGTTACTCTTCCTTGAGTCCGGGAATGATGCTGTAGACGCACTTGCCGTCCACGATGGTGGCGGCGGCGCGTCCCTTTGCCTTGTATCCGCCGAAGGGGGTGTTGCGCCCCTTGGAACGGAAGGTGGAAGGATCCACCACGAATTCCGTTTCCGTATCCAGAACGGTGATGTCCGCGGGGCGTCCGATCTGCAGCGTCCCGATGGGAAGCCCCAGCACGTCCGCGGGCCCGGTGGTGAATTTGGATACCAGCTGGGAAAGCGTGAGGACCTTCTTGTGGTAGAGTTCCGTAAGCGAGACGGGTACGGCGGTTTCCAGACCCACGATGCCGAAGGGGGCGCAGTCGAATTCCACGTTTTTCGCCGTGGGCGTGTGGGGGGCGTGGTCGGTGGCGATCACCGTGACGGTCCCGTCCCGGAGCGCTTCGATAAGGGCCTTTCTGTCCTCTTCCGAGCGCAGAGGCGGATTCATCTTGTAATTGGTGTCGAACCGCTTGATCTCCATATCCGTGAGGGTGAAGTGGTGAGGGGTGGCCTCGGCGGAAAGGCGGATCCCGTGCTTCTGCGCGTCCCGCAGGATCCCGATGGAGTGTTTGCAGGAAATGTGCTGGATATGGATCTTCCAGTCCGCCATTCTGGCAAGGATGGCGTCTCTTGCCACCATAAGCTCTTCGGCGGCTTCGCTCATGCCCTTCATGCCCAGAAAGACGGACCAGTACCCTTCGTGCATCACCCCTCCGCTGGCAAGGATGGTATCTTCGCAGTGGTCCAGAATGGGGAGGGAGAAGGTGCGGGAGTATTCCACGATATGGCGCATGAGTTCATGGTTCTGCACGCATTTGCCGTCGTCGGAAAGGGCGATGACGCCCGCGGACTTGAGTCCGCCGATCCCGGTCATTTCCTGTCCCTCCTGATTTTTGGTCATGGCGGCGCAGGGCAGGATATGCACGGGGGACTCCTTTTCCGCGTGGAACATGAGATACTGGATGGTGCCGGGGTTGTCGGTGCAGGGGGAGGTGTTGGGCATGGGAACGATATGGGTGAACCCTCCCGCGGCGGCGGCAAGCGCGCCCGTATGGATGGTTTCCGCGTTGGTGTTGCCCGGCTGGCGCAAATGCACGTGCATATCCGTGAATCCGGGGGCAAGCACATAGCCCGTCAGATCGATGATCTGCGCGTCTTTGCCCAGTTTGGCCGGATCGGCGAAAAGACCGTTTTCCACGCCCACGTCCCGGATTTCGTCCGTGGAAGTTGCCGGATCGATGACTCTGGCGTTGCGGTAGATTCGTTTCGTATTTTCCATGACAATTCTCCTTATCTTCCGTTTTTCAGACAGCCGGACACGAGGAACAGGACCGCCATGCGCACGGCCAGTCCGTTGGTCACCTGTTCCAGAATCACCGACTGGGGGCAGTCCGCAAGGGCGGAGGAAAGTTCCACATCCCGGTTGATGGGGCCAGGGTGCATGATGAGGGCGTCCTTTTTCAGATACCGGAAGGTATCCGCATTGAGCCCGAAGACTTTGGCATATTCTCCCGTGCTGGGGAAGAATCCTTTCCTCTGCCGTTCATGCTGGATCCGCAGGAGATTGACCACGTCCGCCCCTTCCAGCGCCTCCCGGATGTTGTGGCAGACCCTTACTCCCGCCTGTTCGAACTCTCTTGGCACAAGGGTGGAGGGGCCGGCGAAGGTCACGTTGGCGCCCAGTTTCAGAAGTCCCCACATGTTGCTCCTTGCCACGCGGCTGTGGAGAATGTCTCCCAGAATGGAGACGTTGAGCCCCTTGAAGGAGCCCTTCTTCTCCCGGATGGTGAAAAGATCCAGAAGCGCCTGTGTGGGATGGGAGTGGGCCCCGTCTCCGGCATTGACGATGCCGCAGGAAAGCTGTTTGGCCAGATAGTTGGGCGCCCCCGCCGCGGAGTGGCGCATGACCACCAGATCCACCTGCAGGGCTTCGATGTTCTTCACCGTGTCCAGCAAGGTTTCGCCCTTTCTCAGACTGCTGGCGTCGGCGTTGACGTTGATGATGTCCGCGCTGAGGCGCTGTTCGGCAAGTTCGAAGGAGATGCGGGTGCGGGTGCTGGGTTCCACGAAAAGGTTCACCACGGTTTTTCCCCGCAGGGCGGGCACCTTCTTGATGTTGCGCTGGGAGACTTTCTTGAACTCCGCGGCAGTGTCCAGAATGCACAGAATCTCTTCGGCGGTGAGATCGTAAAGACACAGGAGGTCTTTTTTCGTCCATACAGATGGGTGCGACATATCAGGCAAACCTTTTCTTGGGGGTTAAAAGTACGGTATCTTCCCTGCCTGTGAATTCCTTCCAGGCTACGGCGATCCTCTGATCCTCCGGGACGTCCACGTTCTGCCCCAGAAAGTCGGGCCGGATGGGGAATTCCCTTCTGCCCCGGTCGAACAGCGCGGCAAGACGCACTTTCCCGGGCCGCCCGAAGTAGGTGATGGCGTCCAGCGCCGCCCGGATGGTCCTTCCGGACTGGAGAATATCGTCCACAAGGATCACGTCGGCTCCGTCGATGTCGGGCAGGACCGTTTCCCGGATATCGGGCAGAGTCTTGCGCAGACCGATGTCGTCCCGGTACATGGTGATGTCCAGCGTCCCCTTCTGCGGCTCTTTGCCGGTGCGTTTGGCGATCTCCCGGGCGATCCGGTTTGCCAGCGGCACGCCGTTGCGGTGGATCCCCACGAGAATGAAGGGGATGTTTTCGGAAATGCGATACTCATGGAGGACCTGATCCGTCAGAACGGAAACGAGCTTCTCTATTCCGTCCGAATCCAGCATCCGCACAGGCT
>JAGAEF010000006.1 GCA_017613255.1 Lentisphaeria bacterium | reverse complement strand
CCAGCGTCACAGCGGGAAAGACAAGGCGCTCAAATACACCTTCCGGGCGAAAGGGAAGGGGACGCTTACCATCATGATCTTCCGCTATCAGCGGGCCAAATGGCCCAAGCATCTGGGCACGGAAAAGATCCTCACCCTCAAGCTGGACAGCGACGAATGGAAGACCTATACGGGGACTTATGTAAAGAAGAACGCCGATGAACTGGCCTCCTTCGTTTTCTGGTCGGACAAGACCGGCGACTTCTATATCGACGACGTTTACTGCTACGGGACGGAAGTTCCCGCAAAGAACGAGGACGGCGGAAAGGGTGCGAAATGAAGGAGGAAAGGACAAAATTCCTCCATCTCGACCTGAAGGGGATCTCCCCCGCCGTCCCCCGTTTCCGGGAATATCTCGCCTATTTCGCCTCTCTGGGGTTTCAGGGGATCGTGCTGGAATGCGACTGCCGCATCCCGTGGAAATGCTGGGAGGGCGCTGGAGAGATCCTGTACACGAGAGAAGAGATCGCTCTTCTTGCGGAATATGCGGAATCCCTGAACATGGAGGTCATCCCCCTCATTCAGGTGCAGGGCCACATGGAGTGGGTCCTCAAGGAGGAAAAATACGCCTTTCTGCGGGAAGACGGCTTTTTCAACGACCTCTGCCCCTCCCGTCCGGAAAGTGCGGAAAAACTTTTCGCGTGGATCGATGATGTTTCGGAACTTTTCCCCCGTGCCAAAAGGATCCATCTGGGCGGGGACGAAGCGTGGCATCTGGGAAAGTGTCCCCTCTGCCGGGAAAAGATCGCCTCCGATCCCCTCCGGCGGGGCAAGCTGGGACTTTTTGCGGACCATGTCTCCTCTCTTGCAAGGTATGCGAAGGAGAAAAAAGGCCTTCAGGTGCTTCTGTGGGACGATATGTTCTGCAGGACGGACAAGGAGCTTCTCAATCCCCTTCTCGATCTTTTCCCTTCCGACACCGTGTTCGTCCACTGGAACTATTCCCTGAAGGAGGAGGAAGCCCCTCTTCCCGCGGGTCTGGGGAACCGGACCGTCTGGGGCGCTTCCGCCCTGCGCTGCGGTTTTGCGAACCATTTCGTCCACGTTTTGAACCCTGTGGGCGAAAGGATCCGGAACATCCGGAACTGGGAAAAGGCTTCCTGTCCCGTCCTCCACACCACCTGGGGCCGCCCCAACAATTTGTGGAACCCCTACGGCCCGTGGGAGGCCCTGATCCCCGAATTCTATGCGGCGGGCCGGGGCACGAAAATGTGGGAACAGCATCCGTGGCACTCCTTTACTTCACTTTTGGACGAGGCCATGAAACATGGCGAATACAAAAAACTGGAACACGCTCTCGCGCTTGCCAGGGAGCTTCCCTTCTCCGACAAATGGGAGGAGCAAAGCAGAAACTTTTTCCTTCTGGGGATCCAATATGAACTTCTGCGTCTGGAGGCGAAAAGCCATCTGGAAGTCATGCGGGCGCGTTCCGTTCTGGGAAAGTACGGCAGAATGGATCCCGCGGGCTGTGAAAAAGAGTATGCCGCAGGCAGGGAAAAATTCCGGGAAAAGATTTCTGCTTGGGAAAAGGATCTGGAAACGTTCTGGAAAGAAAATTGTTTGAGCGACTTCGAAGAGTACCGGGATCTGCGGAAAGCGGAATTTTTCCCGGATCTGCTTTTCGGGGAAAAGGAGAAAAAAGAGTCATGAAAATTGCCGAAGAATCCGTTGTGCGGGATCTTTCCGGGGTTTGGGATTTCGCCTTTGCCGAAGAGCCTCTGGAAAAGCTGGATCCGGCAACAGTCTCCTTCACGGAGGCCGCCCCCGTTCCCGGATGTTTCGATACTCTCCCCGATCATTATGATTTTCGGGGTTGCGGCATATACCGCAAACGGGTCGTCTGCGGCGGAAAGGTCCGGCTTTTCTTCGGCGGGATCACGCTGCGGGGGGCGGTCTGGTTCGACGGGCGCCTTCTGGGGTTTCTGGAGCACCCGCTCACTCCCGAAGAGATCGTTTTCGATGCCGGAAAAAGGGGGGAGCACACCCTCGTCGTGGCCGCGGAAAATCTCTTCCATGAGGAGAGCTCCTCCCAGTTCCACCAGTATTACGATTATTACGGCTTCGGCGGGATCTGCCGGGAAGTGACCCTCGAGGAACTGCCCGACTGTTACATTCAGCACATTTCCGTCATTCCCCTTTCCGCCGAAACGGGGGAGGTGAAGATCCTTGTCTCCCTTGCCGGAAACGTCCCGGAAAAAGGAGAGCTTTTCCTTTGCTTCGATACGCAGGAAGAGCCGGAAAGGATTCCCTTTTGCTCTTCCCGGATGGAAATCGTCCGCAAGGTGCCCTCCTTCCGGAAATGGGAGATGGAACACCCCTTCCTGCACTCCGTTCTTCTTTCCGCAGGGAAACACGTCAGAAAGGTCTCCTTCGGCATCCGCGTCCTTTCCTGGAACGATGGAACTCTGCGCATAAACGGGAAGAAAGTAAAGCTTATCGGCTACAACCGCCACGACAGCCACCCTGAGTTCGGGTACGCCGTTCCTCTCTCCCTTGCCGCTTCGGACCTTCACCAGATCCAAGCTCAGGGTTGCAATTTCATCCGGGGATGCCACTACCCCCAGAGCGAAAAGTTTCTGGAGCTCTGCGACCGCATGGGGATGCTTGTCTGGGACGAGACTCTCGCATGGGGCAACAAGGAGGAACACCTTGCCGATCCCCTTTTTCGTCAGCGTCAGAAGGAGGCGGCTTTTCTTATGGTGCGCGCCTCCGTGAATCACCCCTCCGTCATCCTGTGGGGCTTCCTCAACGAGTGCGCCTCCGAAACGAAGGCGGGTTACGAGCTCATTTCCCAGTTGCGGCAGACCATTCTCGCCGAGGATCCCTCCCGGCCCATCACCTTTGCTTCCAGCAGAGGAACAAAGGAAATCTGTCTCGACCTTGTGGACGTGGTCTCCTTCAACGCCTATCCCGCATGGTATCTGGGGATCAACGAAAAAAAGCCCTTCCACCTCATACCGGAAGTTTTCGATGAACTTGTCGCCTTTGCGGAAAAGAAGAACTGCGCAAACAAGCCCTTCATCATCAGCGAAACCGGGGTGGCCGCCGTCATCGGGGAGCGCAACGGGGAGCGGTGGTCGGAAGATTATCAGTCCGAATACCTTTCCCGGGTTCTGGAATACGTTCTGGAGAATGAAAAAATCACGGGACTGGCCGTCTGGCAGTTCGCCAATTCCCGCACCTACAGCGCCACCAGCGGGATCATCGTGCGCCCCCGGGGCATGAACAACAAAGGGGTCGTGGATGAATACCGCCGCCCGAAACTGGCCTGGTTCACCCTTGCGGAATTGCTGAAAAAACGCGGAAGATGAGTCCCGGCCGGGGTGTTTTCGGGAGGGATGGGAAAAATCACAGCGGATGTTTCCAGCGGAAATGTTTTCGAGGGGGGAGGGACAAACGCGCCCGCGCTTTTTTCTCTCCCCCTGACCCCTCTCTCTTTTTCACGCAGAAGGGCCGGGCTGACTGGATAGTTTCGGGGTACAGAAGCGTCAGGTGGCTGGGTAGTTTCCTCTCCCGTTTACTGCGCCACTTTCCGGCGAAAAAAACGTTCGCCGGAAAATGGCTTAGTGCTCGCTCCCGGCTCATCCGCCCACAAAT
>JAGAEF010000074.1 GCA_017613255.1 Lentisphaeria bacterium | reverse complement strand
GACAGATACTGTCGGGACGGTCACGGCGGGGACAGATACTGTCGGGACGGTCACGGCGGGGACAGATACTGTCGGGACGGTCACGGCGGGAACGCGCAGTTCGGCGGCAATGACGAGAAGCAGGAGACAAATCAAATTGTTCATTTTCCCGGCCTCCTTTTGTTGGAGATCTTTACCGCCATAAGGTACTGGGGGGACCAGTTCCCTATGTAATTCGCGGAAAGTTCTCCATAGTACCATGGGATGTTGAAATTCAATAGATACCTCTGCATGTAATATTCATCAAAACGGAGAACCTCTTCGTCAGGAATATCAGAAGCGGATTTGACCGCGAGGGAAGACGGATCGGCATTTTCAACATAGTTGACCGTGGCATAAACATATTCAGTTCCCCAATTGTTAAGATAGGTTTCTTGCTCTTCTGAGTAATAACTATGATAAGCATAAATGTCCAGTTCATCTATGGTAACATACAGCCGGATCAGCACAGTGGATCCTGCCGGAGCGTCGCAGTCCAGTTTGATGGAGCTCAAAAGATTTTTCCTGTACAGAAGTGAACTCTTGTCGTTTGCGATTTTCTTGCTTCCGGCCGTGTGCCAGGTCTGTGAAGGAATGATCCTGTACTGAAGGGTAAGCGTGATGCCCCGTAACGTGGGAGTTTCTCTGTGATAATCATAATTGCTAAAACCATCATCGTTGTTGTAGTACAAGGGGCCGTCTAATCCACGCCAAAATGCCGTGCCGATATAGACTGTGGCAGGCAAGGAGATCTCCATATTGTTCCTTGCCGTTAAGTATTGCCTCGGCGGATCATAGGCGGCATTGTCATTGTACCCGATACCAGATATGTGATTCCCCGGTGTATTGACCCCGGATAAATAGAGATACAGTTTTTTGCGCCAATAAAACTGCCATTCGATACTATTAAACGAGCCATACCCGCCGCCAGGCACAGATCCCTGGCTGTATTGGCACGCGAACACGGCAAAAGCGGACAGACTCAAAAGCAGGGCAAGAAGAAATTTTTTCATCCTTATTCCTTTCATTGTTTATGTCAAATACCAGAAAGAATCTCCGTCGGCTCCGTCATTGGACCAGCAGGCGACCGCATCCAATGGTGTTTCGGTCTTTGTCCGCACCGGGCATCCCGCATAAGCGGAAGAGAGCACGCCTCCCGGAAAGTCTATCCATTCCCCATGAAAGAATACTTCCGCATTTACGGCGCTGCCGTTGATTTTCAAACTGTAATCTCCTTCCCCGGAAGGACGGCGGAAATAAGTGGGGGTGTGCATCCAGTCGAAGGTGCGCGTCTCCGTCTTGACCACCGCAGTCCCCCGGAGGAACTGAATGGTGAGATTCGCGGACTCCACTCCGGAAGGTTTGCTCCCCAGATCCACAAGGACCCGGTTCCCGGCGGAAAGATGGGTGATGGAATTGTATTCGAAATCTCCCATGCCGTCATCCACGGTACATTCCGTGGCAAGAACGGTGGATCCCATAAGGACTTTTACGGTAAGCTCGTCGTCATCGTCCCACGCATAATGCTCCAGATCGCTTGTGCCGGGAGCGGCATACAGAGAAAGGTCATCCGGAGCCACAAGAGTGATCCTTGTAGTGGGGACTCTTTCCCCCACGGACGGAGACGATCCGCTTCCTGAAGAGGAGCCCGAATCGGAAGAGGAGTCCCAAAACGCTTCCAGAAGATCAAGGCACTGATGGATCGTTGCGTTGTCGGCAACGGAAAGACCCTGTTCGGAAAGAAGCGTCCTGAACCTGTCGCGTGCGGATTCCAGATCGGCAAGAAAGGAGGAAAGACTCATGCGGACGCCTCCTCCCCGAGGATGGCACGCGCCTGCGTTTCGAAAGTGCCCACGGCGCTTTCCAGAGCTGTAACTCTTGCGGCAATGGCGGTAACTGTGCTGGTATTGGCCTTGGTCGTGCCGAAGGAGGAAATGCTCCCTTCCGCCGTGGTCATTCTCGAGACAAGAGAGGCGATATTTCCTTCCGCCGCGGTGACTTTCCCGGCAAGCGTATTCACGGTTCCGGACAATCCGTTGAATTCCAGCGTGGCCGTTTTCCCGGCAATGGCCGTAACCATATCGGAAATGTTTCCTTCCGCCGTAGTCATGCGCAGAGCAAGAGCGGAAAGAGCGGTCGATGCGGCTTTGCCGGAAAGCGTGCTTTCCGCCGCTGTGACTCTGGCGGCAAGGGCGGTCACGTCGGAAGAGGCGGCTTTGCCGGAAAGAGCAGTTTCCGCAGTGGCGACTCTGGCGGCAAGGGCGGTTACGTCGGAGGAGGCGGCCTTCCCGGAAAGAGCCGTCGTGTGCTGGGAAATGGTCCCTTCTGCCGTACTTACGCGCCCGGCAAGGGTGGTGATATTTCCTTCCGCGGTACTGACGCGCCCGGCAAGCGTGGAGAGATCGGAAGCGGAGACCGCCTGCTGTGCGGGAGGAACATAGGCGCTTTTGTTGTAGATCCGGATCGTTTCTCTCACAAGGACCGTTTCCTCGTGCAGGATCTCCAGAGTAAAGTTCCTGAAACTCGTTTCGGATGCGTATTTGTAGAGCCTCTTCAAGGCGTCCGTTTCCAGAAGAAGCGTACATTCGTCGTCGAAGGGACCGCTTGTCATATAGAGAACGGAGCCGGACCTTATGACGGCTTTTACCGATTGAGCCGTGCTATCCAGAACGAATTTGAGTTCGTCCCCGATATGAAACTCTTCCTCGGCAAAAATCGTGCCGTTGTCAAGATTTACCGTTACGGTTTTCATCGTTTTCTCCCGCCTGTTATTTCCGTTTCATAGTTCGTCCGCCAGATCTGGTATTTCCCCTCCGCGCCGGGATCCTGCCCGATCCGGGAGGAAACTGCCTGCGCGGCACAAAAGTATTCGGATGCCTTGGCAAAACTTTCCCGCAAGGGAAAAGGATCCTCCTGAAGCGGGGTGTCAGTAACTCCGGCAAGCTCGTAACCGAAATCATCCATTCTCGCATCGCTGCGCAGACGCAGGATGTCCCGGATGGAGTCGTGCAGGAACATGAGAAGCGTTTCATTGGTCCAATGGAAAGGGATCGCCTTGAGCAGTCCCAGAAGCCTGGACCACTGGGAATCGTTGAGACTGCGGGTGGAGGCGTCCTTTGCGTAGTTTTCCGCCATGGCCACCGTACAGAAAAGCAGAGCGGGCACAAGGTCACTGCGGATCATTCCATTGCTTACTGCATCCTCCCGCAAGGCGGAAAGGATGGATTTACCTTCCTCCTGGAATGCTTCCAGTTCGGAATCGGAATAGTGTTTGGGGTAGTGATCCATATCCGCATAAAACTGTTCCAAATGGACCTTGTGCAAGGCGGCGGCATTTTCGTCCTTGCCGATCCGCCGCTCCAGGGCGGAAAAGACGGTATAGTGCATCTGATCCATTTTTCCCGCGCTGGTTCCGGAAAGATCCGGTCGGCGGATGGCAATGGCCGATTCCCCCATGTCCATGAAACTGCGAAGCTCCGCATCGGTCCAGTGATAGGGGACCGCCGCGACAACGGCTTTGAAATTGGCGTCGTTGGCCTGCCACACACTCATGCCCTCCGCGTTCTTGCCGAAACGCCGTCCCATGGCATGGCACACGGCATAGCTTTTCACCGCATCGGAGAAACAGTCGATGATCGATACGGCATCCGGGCGGATGGCCTTGACCGCCGCCTGTCCGTCGGCGATATATCCGTTGAGTTCGGCGTCGGCATAGTGGTAGGGGATCTTGTCCAGCTCGGAATAGAAATTCTGAAGATTGAGCTGGACTTTCCCGTTGTCCCCCAGCTTGCTCTGGGAAAACTGTCCCATGACGAAATCTTCCAGAAGCGTGGAGGTGCTTCCGCAGACTCCCAGATCCGGACGTCTGCCGTTGATGACCGCCGTCCCCATGGAAACGGCATGGGCAAGGACGGAATCCGAAACGTGGGCGGGAACGGAATTGACCGCCTGAACGAATCGGTCGTAAAAGGCGCCGAATCCTCCGCCTCCATTGGCTTCCACTTCCCCTTCCAGACAGCGGGCAAGAACATAGAGATTGAGGGCCGTCTGGAATCCGCCGGACAGAACGCCGTTTATGGTGGCGTCCGGGCGCATGCCGATGATGGTCTTGATCCCGTCGGCCACATATACGCCGAAAAGATTTGTGGAGCTTGCCAGGGTGACGCTTGCATTGATGTTTCCGGTGGTCCCCGTCACATTGCCCGCGTTGCCCCATTGGGCGTAATGGATCACGCTTTCCGGGGTGACATTGGCCGCGGTGGTCGTGCCCAGGACCACATCGTCCACATCTCCCAGTTTGGCACGCACGGATTTGGCTATATCGGCCGTGGAAAAGGCGGTGACGTTTGCAGTGTCGTTGAGTTCCGCCCGGATGGAGGCAAGGCTGACGGGAGTCCCGGTGCGGGAACTTTCGTCACTGAGAATCTTGCGGACAGAGGAAAGAACGTCGATGTTTGCGGAATTTTCCCCGGCGGTATCGTTGAGCTCCTCCCGGATCCGGGAAAGAAGAAGTCCGTCCGCATACTGTATTTCCCGTGTGTCGGAAAGATCGGACCGTACCCTCGACAGAATTTCGCTTATGAGCATGTTTCATCCTCTTTTCCATGAAGTGGAGTTCATCCTTCACTGCCGCTTTCGGGCGCGCTCCCGCTTTCGGGGGCAGAGCCGCTTTCGGGGGCAGAGCCGCTTTCAGGAGTACTTCCACTTCCGGAGTCGGGTGCAGATCCGGATCCGGATGCAGGAGCACTGCCGCTTTCGGGAGTACTGCCGGAACTCGATTCGGGCGTACTTCCGGATTCGGAGGAGCTTCCGGAGTCATCCCCCGCCACGGGAAAATCCACGCTTCTGGGGAAGGAGGCGGGTTCGGTGTAGGTGAGGGCGGCCTTGTCCGCCCATGCACCGAAGGCAATATCTCTCACGACATGGAGGGTGTTTTCGTCCTCCTGGATCTCCCTTACCCGGAGGATGACGGTCACATCCCGGTCGTGATACCTGCTGTAGGTCGTCTTGTCGTCTCCGGAAGTAATCGTGACGCTTTCATAAACTTGTGCTTCTCTTCCGAAATCGGCTTCCAGAATGCTGTGCCCCCATGGATCCACCGTCAATACTTCTGTGCTCATCTCTTCTCCTTAATTTTCCGAATCGACAATCGCTTTGGTTAATTCCCGCAAATAAAGCTGATGGAAGGACATTTCCAGCTCCGGCGAGAAATAGGGAGTTCCCGCCTGACGGACAATCCTCATGCAGGCGCCGTACACAAGGGCGTCATAGTACCTCGTGACAAGGTCCTCCGGGAGATTTTCGCTTCCCGGATCCGGAGAAAGCACGGCTTTGATCCGGATGGAATGGACATTTTCATGCGGCCTTTTGACGCGGACAAGGTTTGTTCCGGCAAGCTCATACTCCTCTTCCCGCAAAGGGACGGCATTGCCGTTGACAAGGTACTCCACATCCAGCACCCGGTACACATTGATCCCCTCCCTGCTGCCCGCACCGTCGTAAAGATCCTGTTCCGGTTCGTTGTCGAAAGTGGACACGGCCACATAGCACTCGCTCCTCTTGCAGAAATCTCTTGCCGCATCCCGCAGTGCGCGAAGGACAATGGGTCTCTCATTGCAGGAGCAATTCGTTTCCACGGAAAATGCCAGATCCTGGAGGGTCATCTTACTCTTCCTGAACGTTCTTATTCAAATCTTTTATCGTTTTTTCCGTACCTTCTTTTTTCATCTTCAGGTACTCTTCCTCGGTAGATTCCCCCAGAAGATCGAAGGAACAGCGGGGCATGGAAAATTTCTTCCGAACATTGATTTTCCCGTCTGCGACGGGGTAGGAATAGCGGATGACGCAGCTCCTTGCCAGCTCCACATACTCTTCCGGCAGGATGACCTCCTGCCCGCGTTGGATGACAAGGATGTTTCCGTTGACTCCCAGCGTCACATTGACCGGTTCCGTGGTGGACTGCCGCTCATGAAACCGCACACGAAAATACTTTTTTGCTTTTGTTTCGGTTTTTTCTTCGTTTTTTGCCATTGCATGGTCTCCTTATGTATTGAAATTGTTCCCGGGGACCATATTCACATGGATCCCCGGGAAAAACGGCGTCAGTAGGTGCCGGTGCAGCCCACGTTGATCTTCGCCATCCACAGATCGTTGAGGATCGCGCCGCCCATCCAGCCCTTCCAGCCCACATGGCCTTTCTGGGCCAGAGGATCGCTGTCGGTGGGTTTGGGATTGACCACCACCACGTGAGCGGCATTCTGGCCGCCCAGCGGGGTGAAGGCATAGGCATCCCGCCCGATGGCGAAGACCGGATACACGTCCGCGGCGGCGGCAGAGGAAACCGGGGCGCCGTTGGACAGAAGCGTGGTGCCGGAGGCGCCCGCCTGCTTTTCCGGTTCGAACATGGAAGTGAGGATGATCCGGAAGTTTTCCACCTTGCCGATCTCGTATTCGGAGACGGCCTTGTAGGCGTCTCCGTACCTTTCCACGGGCAGGAAGCCGGTGATGTTCCGGAAGTCCGTTTCCAGATCGGTGTGCCCCATCAGGATGTAGGAAGCTCCCACGGCCTCGGTGGAAATGTTGGGTCCGGCGTTGACGATGTTGGTGATCTTGGCCGCAAGGTTCCTTCTCAGCGCCCGGTTCACCAGACGCAGAAGCCCCAGACTGATCGCCGCGGAAACGGTGGCCTTGGTGGTGCCGCCCGCGAAGAACTGATTGGTGCAGTTGTTGAGGATGGCGATTTTGATGGCCTCGAAGGATTCCGCCGCCTGTTCTCCCATGAGTCCCACGGTCTCGTTGAGCACGGGATCCTCGTGGGTGTCCAGGATCTGGTCGGAGAACTGGACCACGCCGCCGTACTGGGCGAGAGAGGCGGTCACATCCTCCACCACAAGCTCCTGGCCGGTGGGGGTCACGCCTTCGGTGAGGGGGGTGGTGATCCGTCCCAGCGTTTTGTAACGCCGGAATTTCAGCGTCTGGGAGTGGTTCTTGGGGATGGGAGTGAACTGGGCGAATTTGTCCACGATACACTCCTTTTTCGCCCGCTTGAGGAATTTCTTTACCGCGTAAATTCCCACGCGCTGGGAGATGTCCCCGTACAGGTTCTTGCCGTCGTTTGCTGCCATAGTAGTAGCCCTTTCTTTTTGTTTTTAGGGCTTCTGGGGAGCCTCTGCTCTTGTTGTTTGGTTATAAGAAGTCGATCTTCAAATCTTTTTTGTGAAACTCGCAGGAGGTCCCTCTGCACCGCAGTTCCAGCGTGGTCCCCCTGCCGAAATTCCCCTTGAGAAGCAATTTCCCGCACTTGGGGCACCTGACTTCCTTGCGCTCCAATGCTTTGTCGAACTGTTTTTCTCTCGGGAGGATCATCAGTATTCCGGCACCTCGTCATCGGGCACGTCGTTCCATGAAACGGTATCGGAGGAGGAAGGACGCATACGGGATCCGGAAACGGACCTTGTGCCGGCAATCTGCGCCATGCGTTTCCTGTTCGCAGTCGTCTGCATCCCCAGATCACGCTTGAACCGCCCGATGATGTCCGCGGCCTCCTCCGGATCGGAAGAGTAACGGAAGCTCCTCTGCAAAAATTTGGGCTGACGCTTCAGCCATGCGGCAAACTGGTCCCGGTGTTTGCCCGCAACGATTTCCCCCGCATCGGCATGAAGTTTCAGGACCTCGGATTCGAAGGCACGCTGTCTCCGGTCGGACTCCAGCGCCTGCTGTCTTTTCCCATAGGCTTCCGCCGCATCGGAAGAGCGTTTCACTTCTTCTTTCATGGCGTCGAAACCCGCCTTCTTGAGGATCTGAAGAGCCAGAGCTGCCGCCATGGCCGCCTCTTCCGGATAGCCTTTGGCGAACTCCTTCACGTCTCCATCCGGAAGATCCTCGATCAGGGACTTTATGTCAAGATAGTCAAGAGAACCCGATTTGGGAGCTTCTTCCGGAGCGGGCTGGGGAGGATTTTCATTCGTTTCCGGGGGAGTTTCCTCCGTTTCCGGAATTTGGTCATCCTCTTTGTCCAGGTCGTCCAGAAAAGAAAATGGATCCTCTTCCGCAGGGGTCCCCTGCTGGGGTTCGGTGCTGTCGGCGGGAGGCTCGGCAGGCGGATTTTCCTTTTCCTCTGGCGGAGTTTCTTCCGTGGGAGGAGCTTCTCCCTCATCCACGGGATCGGGAACATCGTCCCAGGAGGTCGTTTCCTCTTCCGTCACGTCGGCAGAAGGATTTCCCGGCATGGGTTCATCGCCTGCCGAAAGGTTCACGTTTTCCGCGGTTGCCTGCGGAGAAAGCATTTCTTCTGTGCTCATAAGGCATCTTCTCCTTTCTGAATTGTATCGATTCGCGCAACAATCTCCTTGAGCGCGCACACATAGCCGCACTGCCAGTACAATACGCTTGCTTTGGTGTCCGTGAGGGAAGGCGTATTGAGGACCTTTTCCGTCCGGACACGGATCTCCTGTTCCAGATCACGCTGCATTTTTTCGAGAATTACCCGTAGCATGGCGATTTTTGCTCCTTTTACTTTTTCGGGACAATTTTTTCTCCAAAAACGCCGTTTCCCGCCTCAAAAATGGGGGAAAAAGAGGAAAGACGAATGGGAACAAATTTCTACAGGGGGGAATGGGGAAGGTTGAAAGAGGAATGATGAATGATGAGAGAGGAAAGATGAATGAGGAAAGAGGAAAGATGAATGAGGAAAGAGGGGGGAGGGCGGACCGGAGGGAACGCTTTTTTTGGAAAAAAGTGATATTATCACTTGAAAAAGGGTGGTTTTGTAATATATTGAGCGTCATGGAAAAGCTTGTGAACATCAACGATACGGACTGGTGGCAGGAGAACAAGCACCGCGTCCTCGCAGGGGCCCGTCTGAAAGCCGGTTTGACCCAGAAGCAGCTTGCGGATAAAACGGGGATCCGGCAGAGTGTCATCAGCGAATACGAAAACGGAAAACGGCGCATGACCATGAAAATGGCCAGGAAATTCGCTTCCGCCCTTCATACCTTCCCCGAGAAATTCATGGTATAGTATATTATCGCGCGCGTTATCTGTATTGGTAGGAGTCCAGAAGCAGATTACGCAGGAGATTGCCGGAGTCGTCGATCCCGCAGACCATGTAACGCAATGCGTCCATGGCATGGTCGTTTTCCTTCCGGGGTTCCTCGTGGGCATTGTGTCCCTCCTTTGCCGGGAGCCATTCATAAGCGTACATTTCATTGAGCGTGTGCTTGCAGTCGGCGAAAATGCTTAGCCTGGGGCGGCCGTCAGCAGCCTTGACAAGGCGTTTCTTCACGGCGGCTATTCCGCTGATGACCTCCTTTTTCGCCGCTATGGTGCGGATCCCCAGCGCTTCCAGCTCCGCACGCTCTTCCGCATCATGGTCCGCAACGGTCCAGCGATATGTTTCCCCCTGGGAAAGGGCCTTGATCCTTTCCGCATTGATGCTGGTGAGCATCTGGGCGCGATAGAGTTCCCGGTAGATGTAGAGCCGCCCGTCATGGTCCAGCGCACCCCAGAGACAGACAAATGGATTGGTGAAGCCGAAGTCTATTGCCCGGAAGCGTACCCAGTCCGGAGGGATGACGAAATGCTGCACGATATGAACGTCCTCGTCAAATTCGGAATAGACGGATCCGTCGTTGGCCCGCCAGATCCCGTTGAGCATCCGGTCCCGGAGGACGGTAGGAAGGGAATCCAGCATGGCAAGATAATCGGCAGGCAGATTTTCCCGGTTGTCGAAGGCCGACCAGTTGATCCTTGCCCAGGAGGAAGCGTTCTTCAACGGCTGTTCCGTTTCCGGATCCACATGCCGCACGCCCACATAGTGGAGCCAGTGCCTGGGCCCCCTGGGGTTGCAGTCGATGAGCAGTTTGGGGACGGCCAGATTTCCGGAGGCGTCATAGCATTTCTGGGCAAGGCGGGTGGTGACCATCTGCATGGTTTCATAGGTGAGCTGGGTGGCCTCGTTGAGAAAGACGGTGATATACTCGTTTCCCAGAATCTTTTCCACCCTGTCCGCATCGTCCAGCCCTCCGATGATGATTTCGGACCCGTTCTGGAATTTGAGGATCAATTCCGACTCGTTGAAGGAGAAGACGTTTCCCGAAAGGGACCGATACGGGGCAAAGTATTTTTTCAACGTGTCCTGCCACAAGGAGGCTTTGGCGTGGACACGGAATTTCCTTGCCATAAGCTGGCGGGAGGCGGGATACTGGAGGGCCCGCAGGATCATGTACTCCACGATGAGGGTGGTTTTTCCGGACCGGGCGCCGCCGTCGAAAAGGATGTACTTTTTTTCGGGATCGGTGAGGACTTCATTCCAAGCATGGAGCTGTTTTTCATTGAAATTGTAGCGCATTCATTCTTCCTTTCCCTCGGGAAACGCCTGAAGGGAACTGCCTTTGACCAGTTCCGGAAGCGTCGAGCGGATCAATTTTGTGTGGTAGGAAACATTTCTTCTGGAGAGGCCCAGCGCTTCCGCGATTTTTTTATCGCTGATCCCGGGAGCGCGCAGGATGAGAAAAAGGATCTCTTTCCTTTTGGGCAGGGCGAAAATCATTTCCAGACGCAGAAGGAAGTCGATGATCCGTTCCGCATGGAAGTTTTTCTTTATGATCTGTTTTTTCTGGATGATGGAGTCGTTTTTCAATGGACAGGCCGAACAGGGAGAGTCTTCGTACCTCATGCCCGGCACGATCTTCTTTTTCATGGGACAGGAAGTGCAGGAAATCTCCTTTGTCATTCGAATCCCTCCGTTTCTCTGGACAAAAGTTTCTGGATGCGGTCGTTTTCGAAAGCTTTCCAAGCCCGCAAAGAGGCGTCGGCAATGGCAATGCACAACGCCTGGATTTCGTGGGGCGCTTCCGAAAAGGGCCGGGATGGATCATAGGAAGCAGCGCTTCCCTCAAGAAAGCGGGAATTTGGATCGATGTGCAGTTTTTTCCGGTTCAGGATGGAGAGAAGATCGGAAAGCGCCTGGGTGTCGTTCCGGAGGGCCATTTTCCGGATGGCGGGATATATCTTATCCAGTTGCCGGTACTGCCGGAAGGCCATGCTTTCAAAAAATCTCCTTGCCTCCGCCTCCTCTTCCGGAGTTTCCCGGATGGTGAAGGAATTCAATTTGAAACGGTCATAGGTCCTTTCGAAAAACTGCGCCAGGGGGAAATCGTAGGAATCGAAAGAGAACATATCCAGCACAAAAACGTCTTCCTCCTCCAGAAAGGCGATGACGCAGGCTGTTCCCTTCAGGAAAGAATCTTTCACGATGGCGGGAAAGACCATGCCGCCGGAAAGGAATGCGGAAAATTCCCCCTCCTTGTGCTTGAGGACCGCAATGGAGGAGGGCGAAATTTTTTCCGCGGCAAGGGTGGGAATGGAGACAGTCCGCAAATCCAGCTCTTCTTCACTCATGGGACTCCTCCTTTATCCCGCGGTCCGGGGAGATGAACTGAAAAATGGTGGTGGTTACCTGGGTTTGCTTCGGTTCGGAGTAGCCGCACATCTGGTTGAGGATATTCACCGCATTGATGCGGTCGCAGTCCCGTTTTTCCTCGTTTTCCGCAATGGACCGGAGGATCTCCATGGAATCCGCCCGGTCCCACATGGAAATATCCGCATTCTTCTTTTTCAGAAAAGCAAGCCTTTCCACGATTTCCGGACGGTGAAGGAGCCTCGACGCGCTTTTCTGGGCGGATCTTTTCTTGCAGTTTTTGAATACGTCCAGATAAGCTTCCTTCGCGGGCATCCCGGAGGCGATGTTCTGGGCGAACCGTTCGTGGGAGGTGTTGGCAAGCGGCATGTTTTCCATGGGGTTTTCCTTTCCTTAATTAAAATGGGATGGGAGAAAGATTTTCGTTCGAAATATTCCACGCCATGAGCAGCAGCGCTTCATAGGGAAGATCCAGACACTGCAAATGGTCGAATCTGCCTTCCTTCCGGTAGACGTTCAAAAATTTTTCCACTCTGGCGTCCGGCTCGATATAGTGTTCCAGACGCAGGATCTGTTCATAGATGGAGAGCTGGAGACTGTAATGGATGAAATTGCAGTCGAAAAGATTTTCCGTTGCCGGATGGATCCCCTTCTTGCCGTCGAAGGACCTGTAAGAAAGCTCCTTCACTTTCTTCCAGTCCAGCAGGAGATAGCATTTCGGCGCCTTCCGGATCAATAGATCGATGCTTCCCGCCACGAAAAACCGGGGCGAAAAGACCAGTTTTTCCGGCTCCACGCCGGGGAAACGGTTTTCCCTGATCTTTTCCACCTCCTGCCAGGCGGCGCGGAATTCTATTCTCTCCTCCTCGTCTCTGGGCGTGTGCATTTCACGAAAGCGGCCCAGCATCTGCCGCTCGCAGTTTTCGTGCATCCTTGTCCCGGCAAGGGAGGCTTCCTTTCCGGCGCGGTCCCACTCCTCCCGGTAGGCTTCCGCCGGGATCCCG
>JAGAEF010000073.1 GCA_017613255.1 Lentisphaeria bacterium | reverse complement strand
TAGACGCACGGAGGATGTTTGCGGTTCAGCCGGATAGGCAGGGCTGGCAGAAAATACAGTTCTGATGTTTCCTGCCGAACGTTTTCGGGGGATGGGAAAAAACACGTCTCACGTTTCCAGCCTTGACTTGGGGGAGAGACAAACGCGCTCGCGCTTTTTTCTCTCCCCCTGAACCCCCTCTCATTTTCGTGCAGAAGGTCCGGGCTGGCTGGGTGGGTTCTGGAGTACAGAAGCGTTTGGTGGCTGGGTAATTTCCGTTACCATTTATTGCGCCACTTTCCGGCGGAAGAACGCCGCCGGAAAATGGCTTAGTGCTCGCTCCCGGCTCATCCGGCCGCAAATACTTGCGGACCGTCCGCTAGGCCGTTGCCCAGCGGTTCATTCGCCTCCCGCTGCGCGCTCGGCATATTGTGCCTCGCCTGGCATCCGATCTGGCGTTGTGGTGCAATGTGGGGATATTTGTCACCCGGCCGACGGTGTGCGTATTTTCTGCCAGCCCTGCCTATCCGGCTGAACCGCAAACATCCTCCGTGCGTCTACCGCACCACGAAGTTCACGATTCGTTTGGGTACGGCCACCACTTTGACGATCTACTTGCCCGCAAGGTGTTTGCGGACTTCGGCGTTCTCCCTGGCAAGAGCTTCCATGGCGGCGGGTGCCGCATTTGCAGGCATCATCATTCTTGCCCGGGGCTTGCCGTTGACCTGAAGGAGGATCTCCACTTCGTTTTCCACCAGCAGTTTTTCGTCGAAGGAGGGCCACTGGGCCAGAGAAACGGGAGCGGCGTTGCCCAGAACTTCCCAGAGTTCCTCGGCCAGATGGGGCGCATAGGGCGCCAGGAGCTTGACGAAGGGCTCCGCGGCGGCCCGGGGCATCTTTTCCAGCTTGGAAAACTCGTTGACGAAGATCATCATCTGACTGATGGCGGTGTTGAAATTGAGCGTATCGGTATCTTCCGTCACCTTCTTGACGGTCTGATGGAGCAGTTTGTTCTGATCCGCCGTGAGGGGCTCTTCGCTTACGGGGGTATCCCCGATCATGCGCCACACCCGTTTCAGGAAACGGAACACGCCTTCCACGCCGAAGGTGCTCCAGGGCTTCACCGCCTGCAGGGGGCCCATGAACATTTCATAGAGCCGCATGCTGTCCGCGCCGTACTGGCGGACCACGTCGTCGGGATTCACCACGTTGCGCAGGGATTTGGACATCTTCGCGGGGAAGGCGGTGAGTTTTTCGCCGGTCTCCTTGTCCACGGGCCCCACGCCGGGCTTTTCCTCCACCTGACTGTTGGGGATGATGACGCCCCGCTCGTTCTTGTAGGAGATCCCCAGGATCATTCCCTGATTGACCAGTCTCTGGAAGGGCTCCTTGGTGGGGACCAACCCCAGATCATAGAGGACCTTGTGCCAGAATCTCGCATACAGCAGATGCAGAACGGCGTGTTCCGCCCCGCCCACGTAGAGGTCCACGGGCAGCCAGTATTTGGCCTTTTCCGGATCCACGAAGGCTTTGTCGTTGTGGGGATCGATATAGCGCAGATAGTACCAGCAGGAGCCCGCCCACTGGGGCATGGTGTTGGTCTCTCTTCTGCCCTTCATGCCGCTGACAGGATCGGTGAAGTCCAGCCACTCGCCGGCATTGGCAAGGGGGGATTCCCCGTTTCCGGAGGGCTTGTAGTTGTCCAGTTCGGGCAGGAGGATCGGCAGGTCCTTGTCTTCCGCAAGGCGGATCGTCCCGTCGGCCATGTGGATGACGGGGAAGGGCTCGCCCCAGTACCGCTGACGGCTGAAGAGCCAGTCCCGCAGTTTGTAGTTGATCGTGCCCTCCCCGCAGGAGCGCTCCTTCAGCCAGGCAATGGTTTTCGCCTTGGCGGAGGCCACGTCCAGACCGTTGATGTCCAGACCGTCCTCATTGGCGCTGTTGACGGATTTCCCGTCGCCTGTCCAGCACACTTTCCCGGCGAAGACGTCGGCGGGATCGATCTTTGCGGCGGCGGCCTCCTCCTTGTCCGGGTCGATGATGGCGATGATGGGGAGACCGAACTTTTTGGCGAAATCGAAGTCTCTCGTATCGTGGGCGGGGACCGCCATGATGGCGCCCGTGCCGTAGGTGTTCAGCACATAGTCGGCGATCCATACGGGGATCTTCTTCCCGTTCACGGGGTTGATCCCGTAGGCGCCCGTAAAGACGCCGGTCTTGTCATGGTTGAGTTCGGTCCGGTCCAGATCGCTCTTGGCGGCGGCCTCCTTGCGGTAGGCGGCAATGGCCTCCAGACACTCCGGTGCGGCAATGGCGTCCACAAGGGGATTTTCCGGAGAGAGCACCATGTAGGTGGCGCCGAAAAGGGTGTCGGGCCGGGTGGTGAAGACGGTGACTTTCACGTCCTTGCCGTCGATGGCAAAAGTGACTTTCGCACCCTCGCTCCTGCCGATCCAGTTTCTCTGCATCTCCTTGATGCCTTCCGGCCAGTCCAGATCTTCCAGATCCGCCAGCAGGCGTTCCGCATAGGCGGTGATCTTGAGCATCCACTGCTTCATGGGCTTGCGGATGACCGGGTGATTGCCCCGCTCGCTGCGCCCGTCGATGACCTCTTCATTGGCGAGGACCGTCCCCAGCGCGGGGCACCAGTTCACCGGGACTTCGTCGATGTAGGCAAGGCCCTTTTTATAGAGCTGCAGGAAGATCCACTGGGTCCAGCGGTAGTAGGAAGGATCCGTGGTGTTGATCTCCCGGTCCCAGTCATAGCTGAACCCCAGAGACTGGATCTGCCGCTTGAAGGTGGCGATATTCTTTGCCGTGGTGACGGCGGGATGGGTCCCCGTCTCCACCGCGTACTGTTCCGCGGGCAGTCCGAAGGCGTCCCAGCCCATGGGATGGAGCACGTTGTAACCGGTCATCCTCTTGAAGCGGCTGTAGATATCCGTAGCCGTATACCCTTCCGGATGTCCCACATGGAGCCCCGCCCCGGAGGGATAGGGGAACATATCCAGCACATAAAGTTTCTTCTTCTCGGAAAAATCCGGTGTCTTGAAGGTTTTGTTCTTCAGCCAGTAGTTCTGCCATTTTTTCTCGATGGCGGAAAAATCGTACTCCATTTTTGCCTCCGTTCCTCAAAGGAAATTTCGTGATATTCCTGCTGAAATCCGTGTTGTTTCATTCCGGGTATTTAATATACCCCGGAACAGGCCTTCTTTCAACCGGAAAGGTGTTTATTTTCCAAAAAAGGATTCCGGAACGAAAGCTTCCGGCACGGGACACGGGAAAAAGCCGAACATTGCCTCCGGAAAAAGTTTTTTCCCTCCTTTTGTGCCGAAACGGGAAATTTTTCCTTGCATTTGCGGAAAAGGGAGATATATTTTCCTTCGAAGTCAACCCGGATACAAAGGAGTCAAAAATGCAGAAAAGAAACATCGCCGTCATGCTCATTCTTTCCGTCATCACCTGCGGCATCTACAATCTCTGCTGGATGTATCTTGCCAGAGACGAATTCAAGCGCCTTTCCGGCTATGAAGACATCAATCCGGGACTGGAGCTCTTCCTCACCATCATCTGTTTTCCCTTCTTCTACTACTGGATCTACAAGTTTTCCGCGGACATTGCCAAATATCAGGCGGAAAACGGGAAATACGTCTGCGACAACGGCGTCGTGAACCTTCTCCTTGCCATTTTCGGACTCGGCCTGGTCAGCGAACTTCTCATCCAGAGCCAGCTTAACGAACTTGCGGAATAATCTTTTTTCCATCCTGCGGGGAAGAGGCCGCTTTGCCGGGCTTCTTTGCGCGTGCATCATCCTTGTTTCCGGCCTGGGGATTCTTTCTCTCCTGACCGGCAGGGTGCAGGTGTGTCTTTTCCGCTTCCACACGGGACTCCCCTGCCCCGGCTGCGGTCTCACCCGCGCGTTTTTCGCCCTTCTCCGGGGGGATTTCCGCGCCTCGGTGCAGTTCCATGCCCTCCTTCTTCCCGTTCTTTTCACTCTTCTTGCCGCTCTGGCGGGCACGATTGCTCAGGCACGGGAAAAGGCGGGACGTCCTTTGGGGAGCGTCCTTTCCTTTTTCGGCGTACTGCACAAAAAGAAGTTTTTTTATCTTGCCGTTTTTCTGCTCCTGTTTCTTTACTATCTTGTCCGCATGATCCTCTTTTTCCCCGCAGGACCCGAACCCATGGTCTTCGAAAAAAACTCCCTCCCCGGGATCCTCTGTTCACTGGGGAAAGGGAAATAAAAACACGGGAAAAGTCTCAAGAGAGGAATGAAAAAAAACACCTGATGTTTCCAGCCGGGGCGGTTTCGGGGCTGGCAGAAAAAACACACCTGATGTTTCCAGCTCGGTCGGGTTCGGGGGAGAGACAAACGCGCTTGCGCTTTTTTCTCTCCCCCCGGGCCCCCTCTCATTTTCGCACAGAAGGGTCGAGCTGGCTGGATAATTCCTTGCGACAGAAACGTCAGGTGGCTGGGTAGTTTCCGTTCACGGTTACTGCGCGGCCTTCCGGCGGAAAAGCGCCGCCGGAAAACCGCTTACTGCTCGCTCCCGGCTCATCCACCCGCAAATACTTGCGGGCGTCCGCAAGGCCTTCAGCC
>JAGAEF010000072.1 GCA_017613255.1 Lentisphaeria bacterium | reverse complement strand
GTCCCGGAAGAGGTGGCGGAAGCTCTGCAGGAACTCTCTCTGGGCGGAACGCATGCCGTCACGCTGCCCGTCCCGCCGGATCAGGGCGGGCTGACCGTGATCTTCGACTTCAGAAGGATGATCTCCGGACGACTGGAAATCGAACTGGAAGCCCCTTCCGGCGCGGTGCTGGATATTGCCCATGAAGAGGCGCTCTTCAAGGAAGAACGGCTCCGCAGCGACCACACCGCCACCAATCCCAGCTACAACCTGAGCGACCGCTATATTCTGAAAGCGGGCTTTCAAACGGTGGGCACCTATATGGTGGACCGCGGCTTCCGTCTGGTCCGCCTGACGTTCCGCCATTATGGGAAACCGATCAAACTGCGCAAAATCTGCGGGATCGACCGCCGTTATCCGTTGGGTTTGCGGAGCGGGTTCTTCTGCAGTGATTATCCGCTGAACCATCTCTGGGAGACCGCAAGGGAGACCCTTTCGGCGTGCATTGCGGATACGTTCATGGACTGCCCGTGGCGGGAACGAGCGTTCTACATCAATGATTTCGTGGTGGAAAACCGCAGTGCATTGCAGCTTTTCGGGGATACGAAACTTCTTCGTCACGCGTTCCGGATGATTTTTTCCGAAGCGGACGAAAACGGCATCATTCCCTGCGTGATCCCGGATATGACCCCCGCGCTGATCTATCACGGGTTTCCCAAAGATACCACCTTGGGCTATATCCTCTCCTCCAATCTCACTCTGGTGCTTTCTTTGTACGAATACTGGCTTTATACCGGGGATCCGGAACCCGTGCGGGAAGGGTATCCAGTTCTGCGGAAGATGATGGAAACTTTCCGGCAATGGAAGAATGCCCAAAAGGTGCTGGAACTGCCCAAACGCTACTGCAAGCTCAGCAATTTCTTCGACTGGTCCTTCGAGCTGAATTCTTGCCAGATCCCCGCCTCGGGCAGTTCGCTGATGAACTGCCTTTACCTTATGGCGCTCCGCGGGATGGAAAAGCTTAAAGTGCCCGCAAAAGATACCCAGACCGATTACGCGGACGAGATCCGCCTTGTGCGGGAGGCGACCTGGCACGAATTCTTCGATGAGAAAAAACAATTCCTGCGGGACTGCAAAAAATATGTGGTCAATCGGCAGGATCTGGATCTCTGCGGCGTGCCGAACCGGGGACGGACCCGTATCCGTTCCAGCAAGATTGCCCATGCGCTGGCTCTTCTGGCCGATGCGGGATCCGGGAAAGCCGATACGGAACTTCTGGAGAAAAATCTGCTCTCCGACGAAAATTTTGCTCCGGAACTCTTTTACGCTTCCTTTCTCCTTCTTGCCATGAAAAAGCAGGGTCTGCATCAGGAAGCCCTTGCCTATATCCGGCGTTTCTGGGGCCCGATCCTGGATTCGGGCACGCCCACGCTCTGGGAAAACGGCGTATATTCCGCGGGCAAGGAAGGCTTCGGCGGTACGGCAAGTTTGTGTCACGGATTCAGCACGTCTCCCGTGGATTTCCTGCAGACCGTTCTTCTGGGCATTTCCCCGATCCGGCCGGGATTTGCCCGATTCCGGTTCGATCCGGCCCCCTGCGGGCTCACCTTCGTCCGGGGGACCGTGCCCACGCCCCGGGGAATGATCCATGCGTCATGGCGGCGGGACGGAAAAAAGATGGAAGCGGAACTTTCGATTCCTCCCGGCTGCCGCGCCCTCACGCCCAACGGGGAATACGGCCCCGGACGCTGTAAATTTTCTTTTCTTTGCGGAAAGAAAAGCTCCGGCAAAAACGCCTGAACGATCTTCAACGCGGAGCAAAAAAAACGCTTCTCCCGTTTCCTGTTTGAGCTGGGGAGCATGGAGTTGTACGGACAGGTACGGAGGGGACGGCGGGAAGTACACGCTGGCCATCGACGGCGATTCTGCCGATTTCAAGTTGAAAAGTCGCGGAATGATGCTATTGTAGTAGCCAGGCGGCTCTTCTGCACGAACTGCAGGACGCCGGGCGCCGTTGCCTCAGCGCGGAAGCCGCCCCATCCACCGCGCCGGGAAATTCGGCCGGACAAAAGGAATAAGGAAAAACAGGAGAAACTCGATCATGGCTGAAATTCAGATTCTGGGAAGCGCGGCGGCGGAAGGCATCCCCGCCATTTTCTGCAACTGCCGCGTCTGTTGCGAAGCATGGAAAAACGGGGGAAAGGATCTCCGTCTGCGTACCGCCTACAAGCTGAAAGACACGGTCCGCGTGGATTTCGGACCGGATACCTTGACGCAGGAATACCGTTATCAACTCCATTCCGAACGTCTGAAACATCTGTTCATCACCCACAGTCACGAAGATCACTGCGTTCCGGATCTGCTCACCTATCGGATGCCGGGGTTCTCCAAAGTGGAGGAGGACAATATCCTGAACATATACGGGAACGCCGGGATCATTCATAAAATCCAGACGTTTTTCTGGGAGAAACCCTACAATTATTTCAACGGCGATTTCGGACGGTTCCGTTTGAAACTTCAGGAACTGAAATCTTACAAAGAAGTCGTTCTGGAAGAGGAGGATATGGAGTTCCTGCCCCTCCCCGCGGATCATCAGATCGGCCTCGTCGACGAACTGCCCCAGATCTTCGTGATCCGGGACGGCGCCTCCCGGGCGCTGATCGCCAACGATACGGGCTTTTTCCGGGATGAGGTCTGGCAGTTTCTGGAACAGAAAAAGTTCAAGTTCGATCTGGTGATCTCGGACTGCACCGGCGGCATCCGGGACATCGAACGGGGTCACATGAGCGGAAAATATGTGCTGGAGACAAAGGCCCGGCTGGAGAAGATGGGCAGCGTCACGGACTCCACGAAATACTTCATCAATCACTTCTCCCACAACGGACACGCCACCCACGCGGAACTGGAAGAGTTTTACAATCCCCACGGGATACAGGTAGCCTACGACGGGCTGACCATTTCCTACTGAGAACGAAGAGGTCCCGGGGGAAACGCAGAGGGGAAAAGCTCTTCTTGCGTTTCCAGCCGGGGCTGGGGAATACGGAGTTATACGGAGCAGTACGGATAGGTACGGAGGGTGCGGCTGTGAATATGCACGCCATCGGCTGTGTACTACCCTGCCCCCCAACGCTGCACTGACCGGGCGGCGAATGGTCCTCCCCTCCCCCCGAAAACGTCTCGGCTGGGGAATAGGCCGGATAGGCCGGATAAGCCGGATAGGCAAAGCGCGGCGGAAGTAAACCAAAGCAACCCCAAAAACATTGCGGGCAGTACAGACTTTTTTTTCAAAACGATACCGGGGAATGATACGGGGCCCCCGGCAAACGGAAATCATTCTTTTTTGATATTTACCTGATATTCAACCTTTTTCTTTTCGCAGAGGAAAGGGCGCCATGCGCCTCTCTTTTCATCCGATTTTCGGATTTTTCCGGGATGGCCGTGAAAAAAACAGATTTTTTCGGGGACTCATCATTATATACACTTGACAAATCATATATACTACCTTATATTACCTCGAAAAGGAGCTCTCCACATGCCCGGATATAAAAAAATAGCCGATATGCTCACGCAGGAAATCGCCGTGGGGAATCTTGCCCCCGGCAGTGCGCTGCCGTCTCTGCATCATATCTGCCGGAACTTCAAAGTCAGTTATCTTACCGCCTTCCGCGTACATGAGGAACTGGAACGGCGGGGACTCATCATCCGGAATCCTGCCTTCCGGAAGACTCTGGTGGGCGCGCCTCTTCCCCTGCAGAAAAACATACCGCCCAAACTGAAAAAGATCGTTCTTCTCCACAGTGTTTATCCGGTCGACCGGCTGAAAGGGGTATACGGGAAGCACCATTTCCTCATGACGGATACGCTGAAACGACTCTGCGAAAAAAACGGTTTCGAATTCTCTTCCGAATTCAATCAGGAGATTTCTCCCTCCAGGATCCCAGGCGCCATCAAACAAATCGACCGCGAAACCGGATACATCCTGAGCGGACATTCGGCTTCCTCCATCCACCTTTCCGCTCTGATCCTGAACGATAAGTTCATCAGCAAGGTCCTGATGGATCATCTTGCTCCGGGGTGCGGCTGCGTCGTGAACGACTACGGCAGCGGCATGAAGAAGATCGTGGAGGAGCTGAAGGAACGGGGCATACGGGAAGTCCTGTATCTGCGCAAAAGTTTTGCTCTCGGAAACTATTACGCACACGTCAAATTCAAATCCGCTCTCGATGCGTGCAGCCAATGCGGGATCCGCTTCAGAAGCCTGGAAAGTCCCGACTTCGGACCCGCGCTGGACTTCATTACGAGAAACGTGAAGCGCAAAGCCGTCATGACCCCGCAGGATACCGTTGCCGACCGCTTCCGGATGTTTCTGGAAAAGCAGCATGTTCCCGAAAGCAAAATGCCCCTCATCACCGGTTCGGACAACATCTCCTTTGCGGAAAAAAAGTGGCCGAAAATGACTTTGAAACATGATGTGGTCCGCCAGGTCTCCGCCGCATTCGACATGCTGATCCATTCGCCGGCATGTCCCGTCATCCCCGATATCGAGGAGATCCCCGTTCGTCTGATCCTCCCCGAAGAATGGGAAGCGGAAGACAGAAATGATGAATGATGAAAGATGAAAGAT
>JAGAEF010000071.1 GCA_017613255.1 Lentisphaeria bacterium | reverse complement strand
GTATTTGTGGGCGGATGAGCCGGGAGCGAGCACTAAGCCTATGTTCAGCGGACGTTTTTCCCGCTGAACATGGGCGCAATAACAATGCACGCGCAGAAACTACCCATCCACCTGACGCTTCTGTACTGCGGCACTACCCATCCACCTGACGCTTCTGCATGAAAAAGTGTGGGGGTCCAGGGGGAGAGAAAAAAGCGCAAGCGCGTTTGTCTCTCCCCCAAGTCAAGGCTGGAAACTTCCGCCGTGTTTTTTCCCATCCCCCCTCTTGAGACTTGCTTCTTGCGACTTGAGACTTTTTCCCTTGGAAGACAAATCGGCTGTTCCGTTGTGCTTTTTGAATAGAATTTGGCATGAATATTCATAAAAAAGAAGAAAATATTCATAGAACAGGTCTTGTTTTTTTTCTATTGCGGGATAGAATATATATTGTCATGTGCGAAATAACTGTGAGACGGCCCGCGCATGGAAAAGTTCCCCGTTAGGGAAAAACAAAGGAGGTCCCCGTGAAAAAAAGATTTACCCTGATCGAACTATTGGTAGTCATCGCCATCATCGCCATTCTCGCCAGCATGCTGCTGCCCGCCCTGAACAAGGCCCGGCAGCAGGCGTACACCATCAAGTGCACCAACACCCAGAAACAGATCGGACTGTGGCTCATTTCCTACGCTTCCGACTACAAGGAGTGGAGTCTGGGGTGTTATCTTACCTACGTCTCCACCCACCGGGTGCAGTGGCCGCTTCTCTTCACCAGGGGGTCCGCGTTCTGCTCCACGCCCTACTTCAACTCCGAGAGCTTGGCGACAAAAGTGCTCTTCTGCAACACCGCGGCCAATGAGATCAAAGGCCCCGGCTATATGGGGCACTACAACCTCAATCAGCACTTTTACAAACATTACGACAGGAAAGGGTACAACTGGATCAGCGACAACGAGCACGGTTTCTTCAAGCCCTCCACCGTGAAACTGCCCTCGAGAGCGATGTGGTCGATGTGCTCCGACCAATATCAGGGCACGGTATTCAAGTTCTGGCACGGCAACGCCGCAAGGCTCATGTTCCTGGATCTTGTGGTGAGGCCCCTTTATCTGAGGGAGATCTACAACAAGACCAGTCGGTGCACCACATGGAACTATTACCCGGCAAGCGGAAGCCCGCTCTGGACCGGATACCCGAATTGAACGTGTGAAACGACGCTGAAAAGGAGTTCGTCATGCTTGCGAAAAAAGTCATTCGTTTGTTTTCCGCTTCCCTGCTGTTTTTCGCTTCGTCCGGGGCATTTTCTTTCGATCTCGTGAAAAACGGAAAGGCCCTTCACGGAATCACTGTCGCGGGCGACGAGCCGGGGCTGGCTCTGGCAAAGGAGGAGATCATCCTCTATACGAAAAAGGTGACGGGAGCGGATATAGGTAAGCTCCCTCCCCGGATCGTGATCTCCACGGTGAAAAACAAGGATGTTCCCGCGGACATCCGCAACGCCCTCTCCAAGGTCAAGTCCGACGAAGCCTTCTATATGGGCAGCGTCAGGGGCAAGTTCTATATCGTGGGCACCACCGGCGTGGGCGCCTGGTACGGGGCCTGCGATTTCATGGAACGCTTTCTGGGGGTGCGCTTCTTCACTCCCTATGAGGACGGGACGCTTTTCACGCCGAAAAAAGACGTCTGGGTCAGCGATTCCTCCCGGGTGGATTCTCCCTTCTTCCCCATCCGGCTGGTCAATCAGTGCGGAACGGGCGGATTCGATCAGATGACGAGGGAGTGGGCGGGCCACAACCGGATCCAGGCGCCCGGCCCCTGGGGGATCACGGATTCTCTGGTCAAGTATGTGAAATTCCATGAACAGCGCATGCGCATGGACCGGGCCAGAGACGGGGGACACCTTACCTTCTATCTGGCCGTCCCTCCAAAGAAGTACAACAAGCTCCATCCGGAATACTTCGCCCTTTCCGGAGGCAAACGCAATACCAATACGGGGCACCACAACACCCATCACTGCATGTCCCATCCGGAAGTGCAGAAAATGGTGTGCGAGTATATTCTGGCCCATATCGACAAGTACGGAGAGTCCGCCTCCTTCGCCTTCGGCGCCCCGGATTCCACCAAGGGCTGGTGCGAATGCGAAAACTGCCGGAAGCTGGATCAGGGCAATGATCTGAACGTCTCCCGCAGATTCCACACGGTTACGCAGAAGATCGCCGAAAAGGTCTATGAAAAACGCCCCGACGCCAAATTGTGGACCTGGGCCTACGCCAACTACAGGGATATTTACGACGGTCTGAAGATCGACGAGCGCATGAACGTGGTGTTCTGCCCCCACGGGAGATGCTACGGCCACACGCTGGACGATCCCAAATGCCCCCACAACGGGAAGATCTACGCCATGCTTCTGGATTGGCTCAAGGTCAGCAAAAAGATCCAGATCTATGAGTACGACATGTGCTATCCTTCCGGGTACGAGCCCTATTCGGAAGTGATGGTCAGGGATATGAAGCTCTATAAGAAGCTGGGCCTTCTGGGCAGCAAGCACGAGATCTATTACCCCCATACCCGCTTTGCGAAAAACAGACTTCACGGCGGAAGCCCGCTTACCTCCACCTACGGGATGCTCAACAAGTGGCAGTTCTGGTATCTTTTCTGCAAGTCCGCATGGAATCCGGATCTGGATTACGAGAAAACTCTTGCGGAAATGGAACGCTCCTTCTACGGCAAAACCTATCCGGCCATGAAAAAGTACAACGATCTGCGCCGGAAACTGTGGCGGGAGGCTCCCGGATGCGTGGGATACCCCTTCGGCGACCAGCATACGCCTCTCCTGCTCCAGAAGGCGGGGGCAAAGGAAGCTCTTCTGGGGTATCTTGCGGAAGCGCAGAATTTGGCCAAAGGAGATGCGCGGCTGGAAAAGCAGATCTCTCTGGAAAAGGCCATGCTGGAGGAGCTGTGGATCAAGCCCAACGAGAAATACCGGGAGTCTCTGGGAAGAAGACTAGCGGCTCCCGCCGTGCAGAAAGCTCCCGTCATCGACGGAAAAGGGGACGATCCCGCCTGGGGGTCCGGGTGTTTCGTGGATACCTTCAAGACCTCCGACGACAGGAAGTTTACGCCCGTTCCCGGGGAGCTTGCCACCTCCGCGGGCTTCCTTTCCGACGCGAAGAACCTCTATATCCTCCTGCAGGCCAAAGAGCCGAACATGGAGAAACTTTCCTCCAAGGCCGTCTCCGGCAAGCAGGCCATGGCGAAGATCTGGGATGACGACCATTTCGAGGTCTTCCTTGTTCCCCAGAACGAGTCCATGAAATACTATCAGTTCGCCGTCAATGCCGACGGGGGACTCCTCCAGCTGGAACAGCCCGGCTCCGTCATTTCCGATTTCGGCGCAGTGGCGAAAACGAAAAAGAACAAGGACGGCTTCACAATCGAAATGAAGATCCCCGTGGAAAAGCTGGAAGGGCCTTTCACCCCCGGAATGAGCTGGAAAGCCCATGTGGGCAGGACGAGAAGGATCAAGGACGCGCTTCCCGCCACCCACTGGAGCATCGACGGAGCCGATTTCCACAAGCAGATCGACTTCCGCAACATGGTCATCGGCAGTCCCGTGATCCGCAACGGCTCCTTCGAAGAGGGCAAGGACAAGAGAAACTTCCCCAAATTCTGGGGCGTGCGCGGGCCTCAGGGGAAAAGCGATCTCGTGAAGCTCCCCTCCGGCAGGACGGGATTCCATCTGAAAATCGAGAACACCCTTACCCACATCATTTTCGGAAAGTACTTCATGGGGAAGGAGGACGTGAAAATGCTCCTCACCGTGAAGGTCTCCGGCAAGGGCACCCTTGTGGTGAACAACGGCCGCTACAAGCAGATCAATCCGGCAAAGGGACTCAACAAACAGATCAAGATGGAAAATGTCCTTCGCGTGAATCTGAGCGAAAAGCCCGCCTGTGTGACGGGGACGTTCACCATCCACGCGGGAGAGTTTACCCAGCTTGTGTTCCATCTCTCCATGAGGAAGGATGCCGAGTGCATTCTGGAAGGCGTTTCGGCCGTTCCGGAATAAGGAACGAAGGATGAATCTGTAAAAAGTGCCGGGGTCTCCCGGCATTTTTTTTGCCGCCGGTCTCTACTTCTGTGCAAAAGCCGCGCAGAGTTCCAGATACATTCTCAGCAGGCGGTCGCCGGCAAACATCCAGAGAAGCGCGCCAAAGGCAAGATAGGGCCCGAAACGCAAGGTGCGGCTTTTGCGCTTTTTCAGGCGGCAGACGAGAGGATGGGCGGCAAGCCCCGCAAGACTTCCCGCAAGAACCGTGAAGATCACTCCGGGAAGCCCCAGAAAGGCGCCGGTCATGGCAAGGAATTTCACATCCCCCCAGCCCAGAGCCTCCCTTTTGAACAGCTTTTTCCCCAGCATGGCGAAAAGCGCCGCGACCCCTCCCGCCGTCAGGACGCAGAAGAAGGAGTAGAGAAAGCTGAACCACGCTCCGTAAGGGACAAGAAGCGCGCACAGTATGCCCGCTCCCATGCCGAAATAGGTGTACTCATTGGGAATGATCCCCAGCTCGCAGTCGTTCACCGCACAGCAGATGAGCAGAGGAAGAAGCACGAAATACCCGGGCCGGAAGAGCTGAAACCCGAAGAAGGAGTTCCAGAAGAGCAGGAGAAACAGCACCCCCGTAAGGGTCTCGATGATGATGTATCTGGGGGAGATGGGCTCCTTGCAGGAGGAACACTTCCCCCGCAGGGCAAGCCAGCTCACGATGGGAATGTTTTCCAGCGCGGTGATCCAGTGCCCGCACTTGGGGCAGCGGGAGGGCGGGGAGACGATGGATTCCCCCCGGGGGATGCGCCAGATGCACACGTTGAGGAAACTGCCTATGCAGCTGCCGAAAAGAAAGACGAAAACGCTCATGCAGAGGGAAAAAACCGGGGGCGCGTACAGTCCGCCCCCGTTGGCAACCGAAAAGATCTTCCACACCGTTTCCACGGCAATCCCCTACTTTTTCAAATGGATGACCCTTGCTTCATACGGCGTCCAGTTTTCCCATTTCCCCGCCTTGGCGCCGGAAACGATTTTCCAGCCGTCCGCAGGATTCAGCATCATGCGGTTTTCTCCGCTGGAAAGGCTCACCACAAGGGCAATGGCCTCCCGATCGTTCCCCCGGACGCTGAAAGAAAACTCCTTTTCGCCGTGGAGCTTGAGGAATTTCCCGTCCAGAAGCGGCATGGAGCGGTATTTGGGATAGAAGGAGGCGACTTCTCCATTGATCCCCTTGATGACGGACCAGAGCCGGGTCCGTTGGTCGGGCAGACGCCCGTGGCCCATGTGCATGATGGTGCCGGAGCCGCCGTGGATGATGTGTAAATAGACCGCCGCCCGCAGTTCCTCCGCCCTCCGGCAGGAGTTGTTGGGAATGGTGACCCCCATCCAGAAGAGGACCGGCTTGCCTTTGAGGGCCTTGACGACCCGGGGCAGTCCGTATTTCAGACGCTCGATGGCGGCGTCGGAGTAGCCGCCGGGAGGACACACTTCCATAAGGTCGCAGGCATCGACGAAATCCTTCACGTGATCGGGAGCGTCCGTCTGGAGGCAGAAGAGAAGGGCGGGGAATTTCTTCTTGAGGAACTTGTAAAGGTCCCTGTGGAAGGCGCCGGAATCCACCTCTTCGTACTTCTGAGAGTTCTTCCCGGGCAGGAAGGTGGGGATCTGGGCTTCATAGGTGAAGCGGTGGAAGGTGGGGGAGGCGGGATTCGCCTTGGAAAAATGCTTTTCCATGGCGGCGTAATAGGCATCCTTCCCGCCGGCATAGAAGTAGGCGGTCTTGGGATTGCGCAGCAGCCTCTTCCCCGGCGTTCCGGCGATCTGGGCGGAGTTGGGCATGTTCCCGAAGTTGCCCGCGCGGAAGTTGAAGAATTTCTTTTCCGGCAGGGGTTTGCCCGTGCTGCTTGCGGAAATGAGATAGACGAATTTTCCTCCGGAAGTGACCGCGCCGTCCTTCAGGGCGAGAAGGGCACCCTTTTTCAGGGGGACTCCCGCAAGTTTTTCCGCACTGCGGATAAAAAGAAGCCTCGTGGAATGACCCCCGGCGCAGGAGGCGGAAAGGATGTAGGCGCCCTCCTTGAGGTCGGCTATGTCGAAGGATCCCTTCCCCGTGAACACGTCCTTGCGCAAAACTTTCCCCTCTCTGTCGGAAAGGGTGACTTTCATGGCGATGTCCCCGTCCTCCCGGGGATGGGAGAGGACAAAGGAGACCTTCTTGTCCTTTCCCGCCTTGTAGTAGAACTTGTTGGGCAGGATCATATCCCGGCTGTCCCCCGTCACATTGAGTCTGGCGGAAAGGATGCTTTTGTGATCGATGCTGTTTTTCGCGCTGATGTAGACGGGATCCAGATCCTTGAGGGGAACGTAGGAGGGCGGCAGTTCCGCCGTGACGGAGAAGGTCCCGGAGGAAGGAAGATTGCTCGTCCTGTGGGAGGATTCTCCCTTGCGGATCTCGACGGTGACGGGTTCATTCACTCTCTGGAGGGAAAAACTTGCCTTGATCTTACCGGGAGAATACTGGAAATCCTCCAGCAGGATCCGGCTTTTCGTCCCCTTCTTCGCGAAAATCATCTCCCGGTACTGGGAACAGTCGTGATAGGAGGAGATTCCCGCCAGATTGGAGACCTCCCGCAGGCCCTCCACATGGTAGCAGCGGCAGAAGTTCACCTTCCAGATGGTTCCTTCCTTCGGCGCGGCGGCGTACCCCAGGGATTTGAAGGGAATGGAAATATCCAGCGTCCAGCTGTCGTCCTTGCGGACGGTTTTCACCTTTGCGCCCTCCGGATCCCAGGAAATATCCCTGCCCAGCGCGGAATACATGACGCCGTCCGGGTTCAGGGCAAGCTGATAATACTTGCCCGTTTCCGGCTGGGTGCAGAGGAAGATCTCCACATTCTCCCCGCCGAAAAGGCCCATGTCGTCCTTGATCTTTCCTCCGTACAGAAGTTTCTTGCCTCTTTCCGTGGAGCAGACGAACCGGAGAAGAAGATTCTTTTCGTCATAGCCGGTGGTCACGACGGTCTTGTGCTTTGCCCACGCTCCGGAGGTGGTGACGAAACCGCTGAGGGTATCCCCGCCGGCGACCACGGGGGCAAGTTCCGGCGGGGCGGAAAAGACCGTTCCGGCCTGACTCTTCTGCCCGGAGGGACTGCAGGAGGATCCCGCCGCAAGGAGAAATGCGGCGGCCAGCAGCAAAGCGGACTTTCCTTTCATGGTCGGTTTCTCCGGATTCAGGCGTTCTTCTTGACTTTGACGGTGAGCAGGAATCCCAGCGCCAGGGCGAGGACCGCGCTCATGAGCACCCGGTAGTCCTTGGGCAGAAGGAAGGTCACCGTGTGGGCGGGGATCCAGAAGTAGAGGATGGTCTTGGGAATGAAGGAGCCCCACACATGGCTGTCCAGATTGGCCAGGAACTCCGCTCCTCCCAGGAATTTCTTCCGGTTGATGACTTCGTTGCACCACTCATGCCCCAGCATCATGGGATAGGAGAAGATGAGGTTCTGGAGAAGGGAGGTGGAAAACGCCCGCAGGATGTTGTTGCAGGTCTCGTTGGAGCAGGAGAACCAGAGATTCGTCTTCATCAGCGCTTCGGTCCCGATGCCGAAGAGGGCGAAAACGAGGGTGAAGACCATTCCGGTGATCCCCCAGAGGATGAAGCGGGGAATCAGAGAGGGAACGCTCCAGGAGCCGTTTTTGCGCCGGTTCTTGAGCATTTCGCCGAAGGTGGCCAGAAGCCCCACTTTCAGGAATCCCATGAAGTAGGGAAAGGCAGCCGTGAAGTGGCCGAAGTTCGCAAGCCCGTCGGAAAGCCTGCCCCAGACGACCCGGCTTCCGCCCCAGAAACTCACGCTCCCTTCGGTGATCTTGATGCCCGCTCCCTGCTGGACGTCCAGCGGGAAGAAGATGACGGCGCAGGCGAATGCCGCAAGAAATACGATGGCCAGGGTGTCTCCGACTTTTTTGAACATTTTGTTCCTCCTTGAGATGGTTTGATGAAACAGACGATGATTTTCAGTGCGTTTCTTAATATAACGCCTTTCCCCCCGCATGGCAACCGTGCATAAGCATTTTATTCCCGTTTTTCAGCGGGAAACGACAATAAATCGCAATTTTTCCCCTTTTGGTGTTGAAAAGAAGCTGAAGAGCGGTTATATTTATCCCATCGACGAGTGTTTTTCAAAAATATCATATCGGGAGAGAACATGAAAACCAACCTGAAAGTGACTCTGCTTGCAGCAGTACTTACCGTTATGACCGTGTCTCCGGCAATGGCCCAGAGACATCTTGATGTCAGCGAAAGCCCCTCCATGGGCAGAATCATTACCGATAAGATTCTCATGTACATCCCCAACCGGGTGATGGATTTTCTGGACATCTTTTCCCTCAAGCTGGGGACCGGGGTGACGAGCAAGCTTCAGCTGAGACTCACTCACGCCGTGGGCTTCGGCTACGGGATCGGCCCCACCGGAAGCGTGGAGTGGTCCTACGGGCGCCGCATCGGCTCCTCTCTGGACAGCGGCGCGGAGATCTTCTTCCTCTGCGACGGGTATTACAACATTCAGCGGGAATTTTCCACGGGGACCCTTGCGGACTACTGGTATCAGTCCAGCGGGATGCAGTGGCCGGGAGACCCGGTCTTTGCCCGGGACAGAGCCTACGATTACTGGGCGCTGGAAGTGGAAGTGGCCGCCTTTGCGGACGTGAAGGTAGCCTTCCATCCCGTGGAATTCGCCGACTTCATCGCGGGGATCTTCTTCTACGACGGACTTTCCGAAGACGATTACACGCTTCTTCTCCGCTGACGGTTTTTTCTTTTGGAACTGCAGGCCTTCCGGATCGTTCCGGAGGGCCTTTTTTTTCGGGCAAAAATCAGTTGCCGGAGGGCACGGAAAGCGTTTTCTTCCGGAAGAACACCACGAATTCCCGGTTGCCTTTGGGGCCTTTCAGCGGGGAGTCGGAAACGTCCACAAGCTCCCAGGGAAGAGTTTCCTCCACGAATGAAGCAACCTTTTTCAGACACTCCTGCCGCACATTTTCATCCGTAATGACCCCGCCGGGGGGGACAAGGTGTCTGGGGGCTTCGAACTGGGGCTTGACGAGGATGAAGGCGAGTGCGCCCTCCTTCATGAGGGGATCCGCCGCCGGAAGGATCTTCGTGCAGGAGATGAAGGAGACATCCATGACCAGAATATCCAGCGGCTCGGGAATGATCTCTTTGGAAAGAAGCCGGGCATTGACCCCCTCCCGCACGATCACTCTTTTGTCGGTGCGCAGTTTCCAGTGAAGGAGTCCTCTGCCCACATCCACGGCATAAACTTTGGAAGCATTCCTGCTCAAAAGCAGATCCGTGAACCCGCCCGTGGAAGCGCCCACATCCCCGCAGATCTTTCCGGCAAGGTCCGGGGCGAACTTTTCCAGAGCGTCCTTGAGCTTCAGCGCCCCCCTGCTCACATAGGGGCAGGAAGAATCCACCAGAAGGGGGCTTTCCGCACTCAGCATTTCCGAAGGGTTCCGCACCAAGCTGTCCGGAGAGGTCCGCACTTTTCCTTCCATGATGAGAAGCGCCGCCTCCTCTTTTCCGGCGCAGTGGCCCCGGAGGCAAAGAAGTTCATCCGCACGGAACTTTTTCATGAAAAAACCCGCCTTGTTCGTTTTTATGCCGATTTTGCACGGGGAAATGCAAAATCGAATTTGAAAAAAATCATTTCGGGATTAAAGTTAATGGTTGTCGGGTAAAAAGTCAAACGGAGCAACGGAAATTTTATGAAAATCACCTTGGCCACGCTCATTCTGTTTCTGCTCCCCTTTGCCGTCCTCCTCATCATGTGCATCGTTCAGAGGATGCGTCTTGTCCTTCTCCGGCAGAGACTCAGCAGCGCCATGCACAATACCGTGGAGATCAACCACTTTCTTTCCCTCTTCTCCCGGAACCTGAAGGGCGGGCAGAATTTCAACGAGTGGATGAACATCACGGCCCGGTATGTGGCGGAGCGCGTGGATGCCAGAAGCGTCTGCATCTTTCTGCGCACCGGAGGGGTCTTCAAGGCGGCGGGCATTTCCGGACTCTTCCCCCTCGTGCGGAAAAGTCTCTCCCTCAATTACGCCATGACCAAGCCCAAATACCTTCTGGAACAGCTCAAGGGCGAAACCTTCCTCCCCGGCGACGGGATCATCGGAGAGGTCGCCCAGTCTGGCAGGGACCTCATTCTGGAAAACGCCATGGACGATCCCCGGGTGCTGAGCTACGAACCGGTGATTCCCGTGGACTGCCTCATGGCGGTCCCCCTCATCAACGAAGGGGAGGTGGTGGGGGTCATGTGCGCCGTGAACACCACGGAAAACGAGAGAGACAATTTTTCCGCCGACCAGATCGCCAGATTCAAATTCATCGCCACGCAGGTGCTTCTGGCCCAGAACGTGCTGGACGCCTACTCCCATCTGGCCGAACAGCAGAGGATCTCCCAGGAGCTGAATTTCGCAAGGGTCCTCCAGCAGTCCCTTCTGCCCCAGTGCATGCCCGTCTGGGGCCGTTTTTCCATTCACGCCTTCACCCGCGCCTCCAAGGAGGTCAGCGGGGACTTCTACGATTTCGTGGAACTGGACGACAACCGGCTCATGGTCATCATAGGGGACGCCTGCGGCAAGGGGATCCCCGCCTGCATGGTCATGACCATGACCAGAAGCTACATAAGGGCGAACATCAAGCGCTTCACCTCCCTCAAGGAGTTCCTTTCCGACCTGAACGACAACCTTTACAAGGTCACGGGGGACGAGAGATACGTTACTTTGGCCTGCTGCATCCTCAACAAGGTGGATTTCACCTTCGAATACGCCAGAGCAGGCCACACGGAACTCATGCTCTTCATCCGGGACCACCTGCGCTCCTTCTATCCCGACGGCTCCGGCATCGGGCTGCTGCCCAGCGAATTCACCTCCTTCGACACCTTCCGCATGGAATTCACGCCGGGCATGAGGGCGTTTCTCTTCACCGACGGGCTCAACGAAGCCACCAATGCACGGGACCACAAGGAGGAGTTCGGGGTGAAAAGACTGCGGACGCTTTTCCAGGAATCCTGCCGCAGGGACGACTCCCCGGACGAATTTTTCGACCATACCCTCAAGGAGATCGAAACCTTTGCAGGGTATGAAAACGGCGAGGGACAGGAAGACGACCTCACCATGGTGCTGATCCGCCACCTCTGAAATGGGAGAAACCATGAAAAAAACGCTTTTTTCGTACGGAAAAATCTCCTTGAAAACAGGAGGGGTTTTCTGCCTTCTTTCTTTGCTGGCTCTTTTTTTCCTTGCCTCCTGCCGTTCCGCTCCGGATCCCATGGAGCCCTACCGGGATCTGGGGGCGCCCAAGGGGGTGGCCCGGGATTCCTACGGGGAGATGATGAGAAAGCACGAGGCGGAAAAAAAGAACGGGAAAAAGAAGTCCTTCTTCGGCTCTTTGTTCGAGTCGGACCGGGAGAAGGAAAAGAAGTTCCGGGACGTTTCCAAGCCCATGGAGACCGGCACGGTGCAGGTTTTCCCCTGGCGGTCGGAGGAAAGACGCAGCAGCGCCCTGCATGAAGAGATCAAAAAGGAAAACAAGCGAAGCGAAGCCCTTTACTGGTGAGCGCATCGGTCTTTCCCCGGAGGAAGACCCGCTTCGGAAGAAATACAGGAGGAAACATGAAATATATCGTTACGGGCGGCGCCGGACTGATCGGCAGTTCCATGATCTGGAAACTCAACAGGGAAAAGATCACGGACATTCTTGTGGTGGACCATCTGGGGGAGTCGGAAAAGTGGAAGAACCTGCGCGCCCTCTCCTTTGCCGACTACATGGAAAAGGAGGATTTCCTCCGTCTTCTGCTTGCAAACGAGATCCCCTCCGGCACGGAAGCGGTCAT
>JAGAEF010000070.1 GCA_017613255.1 Lentisphaeria bacterium | reverse complement strand
TTCAGTTTAGCCGACGCGCCATGCCATCTAATCGGTCAGAATTAAATGTGCAACAAATTCGGACCTCGTCGACAAGCAAATATAAACAAAGGGAATCGACAAATGAGTATTGATAACGGCGGACAGACAGCCAGACTGAAAATAGACTCTTTGCAGGCTCTTAAAACTCTGGCCTTTTTGGGGATCTTCCTCTCACATGCCAAACTTTCTTATATGTGGTATAACTTGGGTGTATCTGTGTTCTTTGTTTTATCCGGTTTTTTGATGACGCATGTGTATGACAGAAGAGAATTGACACCTTCATTGAAAAACAATGCGAATTTTACCATAAGAAAGATCAAAAAACTGTACCCGTTGCACATTATAACGATGTTATGTTTTGTGGTACTGAATCTTATTTTTGCAGCATTGTATGGAGGAATAACTTTGAAATCGATAAGTTATCTGCTTTGCAAGATCGGACTCAACGTAACACTGCTGCAGTCATGGATACCGAATAGATTTATAAACACGTCTCTGAACAGTGTGGCATGGTACTTTTCGGTTATGTTGTTTTTATATTTCATTTTTCCGTGGCTGCACGCATTCATAAAGAAAACCAGGAAGAACATCCTTTATATGATTGGGATGATGCTTCTGATCATACAAATAGTTGCTTGTTTTGTCTTCCTGCGCTTCATTGGAAGAATAGACAATGTTTATGTGTGGTTTATGTATCATTCTCCCGTATTCAGAACCGGAGATTTTTTTATCGGGTGTGTGTTGTCAAGATGGTATTTTGAGGGCGATTTTAGCAGAATAAATACTCTCAAGGCAACTGTATACGAGATAATAGCGGCGATTATAACGATATCCGTTTTGATTTGGTCAAACAAAAGTCATAGCACCACAGTTTCATCCGCAATTTGCAATCAGACTACGATATATATTCCGTTGGCGGCTTGTTGGGTATTTCTCTTTACATTGAACAAGGGATTGGTTTCAAGATCACTTACAAATAAGTTGGTTATATATATGGGGGATATTTGCGCATATCTTTTCTTTATTAATTTTGTAGTAACTGAATATACTAATTTCGCAATTAAAGTCTTCAAATGGAATGTAAGGATAGACAACCTTATGCTTGTCGGGATCGAATTGGGAATTACTGTTTTATTGTCTATCGGCTATAAATTTCTTATTTCTGTCATAATGACAACTCATAATCAAGAGCAGGCAAAAACGAGCTGATTCAACGGAGGTTTCTTCTTGATTCTGTTTGTGAACAGACTTTTTTCTCTGACCGCCCGGCGTATCCAAAGCATTTCTCTCTGCACCACGTGTTTGAAGTAGATTATCATTGTTCGAAACGGATCTCTGTATAGCCCCGCAGGGCCATCCCAATATTCTCTGCCGGAGGTGAATCCCGTTTTCGCCTGTACCTTCGACCGTTTCACGGATCCGGTCCCTTTCCGGGCGGACGCGGCCGTGGAGGTGGATTCCGTGCTGGAAACGAAACTGAAGATGATGGATTGTCACGAATCCCAGTATCTGGAGTGGCTCCCCTGGGACCGCATGGACAAGAATTTTTCCATCGACAGGAACTCTTCCGAAGCGAGATTAGCCTACCTCAAAAAGGACTGGCTGTACGCCAATTCCCAGGCCGCGGACGGGGCAAGAGCGCTTCTGGAAGAGATTTACGGGAAGGAGAAAGGGGAAAAAATCGTTTATGCGGAAAGTTTCCAGCTTTCCCAATACGGGGAAAGTGTTTCCCCGGAAGAATTCCGCGCCCTTTTCCTTGCCGGAGACGACCTCCCCGGCAAAAAGAGCTGAAAAGAGCCGCCGGAACGGCTCAGGAGACATTCCCGTAAGGCGTGCGGGCGGGAGCGGAAACTCTCAGTTTTCTCCGGACTGTTCCGCAAGGGCTTTCTTTTTGTTGACCTTTCTGGCCAGTTCCAGGATCTCCATAAGCTTCTGCCTCTGCACGTCGGCGGGAAGGTCTTTGAAGGCATCCACAAGGATCTTTTCGTCGGTGGTCAGCTCCAGGGGCTTGTGATGCGCCGCGGTCTTTCTGGGCAGAAAGTTCTTGATGAGAGGATAGAGCTTGTTCCAGGTATCCTCCTTGATGGATTCGGTTTCCTTGTTCAGATATCTGGTGATCGTATTGGCGCTCACGTTGGCGAAACGGGCGAAATCGGAAACGGATTCGAAGCTGTCTTCGATGCTCTTCTGGATGGCGTGGACGATCTCATCGGTCAATTTCATTTTTTCTTCTCCCTTTTAAAATGTCCTTTGCTTATTCCCCGTGTTCTTCCCGGCCGAAATTGGTTCTGATGTATTCGCAGGCCTCCTCCAGCGAGGAGAGGATCTTCGTGGAAAATTTCACCATCCACGGACTGCAGTCCTGAAAGGAGTAGGGCGAAAACGTCACCACGAATTTTCCCTGACAGTAGGCAGCGTAGAAGACCTCCATGGAGGTCCCTATGGAAGCCTTGCCGTAATTGACCAGCACGATGTCGGCGTTGCGCACATCCTGAAGGTCGAATTCCACGATCTCGTTGGCGCTGTCCACCTGCCGGTCGACGAACTTTCTGCGCATGGGATCCAGCAGTTTGAATTCGTCTCCCAGAAGGCCTTTGGCCGCCTCCCGCCATTCCCGGGCTTTGCCCGCATGTTCGTCCATGATGGGCCCGCTCAAGTAAATGGTCATCTTTCCCTTCGTATTCATATTTCCTCCTCCACCTTCCGCATTTTCACGTGCAGGGGAGTGATCTTCCAGATCTTTTCCGCATAGTCCTGAATGCTCCTGTCACTGGAGAAACAGCCCATTCTGGCAATGTTCATGGCGCATTTTCCGTTCCACAGCGCGGAGTTCCGGTACTCTTCGGAAACCTTCTTCTGGGTCTCCGCATAGGAGGCAAAGTCGGCGCAGGTCATGTAATTGTCGCTGTAGAGGCTTTCCACCAGCGGCCGGAAGATCTTCTGCTCTCCCGAAGAGAAGAAGTCGTCGGAAATCAGTTTGATGATCCGCTGGAGTCTGGGATCCTTTTCGATGAAGCTTCTGGCGTCATAGCCCTTTTCCCGCAGGGAACGCACTTCGTCCACCTTCATGCCGAAAATGAAGATGTTCTCTTCTCCCACGGCGTCGTGGATCTCCACGTTGGCGCCGTCCATGGAGCCGATGGTCAATGCGCCGTTGAGGGCGAATTTCATGTTGCTGGTCCCGGAAGCCTCCGTTCCCGCCAGCGAGATCTGTTCGGAAAGGTCGGCGGCGGGAATGATTTTCTCCGCCAGGGAGACCCGGTAGTTGGGGATGAAGTACATTTTCAGCTTGCTGTTGGTCTGGGGATCGGCGTTGATGACGGCGCTCACGTTGTTGATGAACTTGATGATGAGTTTTGCCATGTAGTAGCCGGGGGCCGCCTTGGCGCCGAACATCACCGTGCGGGGGACGAAATCCCTGTCCGGATCGTCTTTGAGTTCCAGATAGCACTCGATGACGTGCAGCGCGTTGAGGAGCTGCCGCTTGTATTCATGGAGTCTTTTCACCTGCACGTCGAACATCGAATCCGGGTCGATGACGAAACCGCACTCCCGTTCCAGAAGGTCCGCCAGAAGCTCCTTGTTGCTGTGTTTGACTTCCCCAAGTTTCCGCAGGAATTCGGGATCGGAAACGCTTTTTTCCAGTCCGGAAAGCTGGGAAAGATCCCTCACCCAGCCGTCCCCGATCTTTTCCGTGATGAGGTCCGACAATGCGGGATTGGCCTTTTTCAGCCACCTGCGGGGGGTGATCCCGTTGGTCACGTTGACGAACTTGTCCGGGAAGAAGTCGTTGAAGTCCTTGAAGAGCCCGTTTTTCAGAAGTTCGGTATGAAGCGCCGCCACCCCGTTGACCTTGCCGCTGGCCGCCACGCACATGTAGGCCATGCGCACCATTTTCTGGGGCTGTTCCTGAATGAGGGACATGCGGCGGATCCTTTCCATATCCCCGATGTACCGGGTGGAAACCTCCCGGAGGAAGCGGAAATTGATCTCGTAGATGATCTCCAGATGGCGGGGCAGGAGTTTGCCCAGAAGCTCCACGGACCACTTTTCCAGCGCCTCGTTCATGAGGGTGTGGTTGGTGTAGTTGAAGCTCTTCGTGCAGATCCTCCACGCCTTTTCCCAGCTGAATCCTTCCAGATCCACGAGGAGACGCATGAGTTCCGGAATGGCCAGCGCCGGATGGGTGTCGTTGAGCTGGATCACCGCTTTCTGGGCGAAATCTTCCAGATCTCCGTTGTGAAGCCGGACTCTTCCGGCAATATCCTGCAAGGTGGCGCTGACGAGGAAGTACTGCTGTTTGAGGCGCAGTTCCTTGCCTTCGAAATTGTTGTCGTTGGGGTAGAGGATCCTTGTGATGTTTCCGGACATGGCCATATCCAGATTGGCGTTGATGTAGTCCCCCTGATTGAATTTCATGAGATCGAATCCGTGAGGGGACTCGGCGGACCAGAGACGCAGGGTATTGACCGTATTGACCCCGTACCCGGGAATGGGGGTATCGTAGGGCATGGCGGTGACCTCCTGCGTATCCACCCAGCGCTTCCTTCCGGAGCTGCTTCCGCCGGAAGGCTCCACTCTGCCGCCGAAATAGACGCTTCTTGCCAGTTCGGGCCTCCGGATCTCCCAGATGTTGCCCAGACTCAGCCAGTAGTCCGGCTCCTCCGACTGGAAGCCGTTCTGGATGACCTGCCGGAAGATCCCGAAATCGTACCGGATCCCGTAGCCGTAGCTGGGCAGTTCCATGGTGGCCATGGAATCCAGAAAACAGGCGGCAAGCCGTCCCAGACCGCCGTTGCCCAACCCGGCATCCACTTCCGTATCCCGCAGCTGCTGGATGTCGAATCCCAGTTCCGCCATGGCCTCTTTGGCCGGCTGGAAAACCTCCAGATTGATCATGGCGTTTCCCAGCGTGCGTCCCATGAGGTATTCCAGGGAGATATAGTTGATCGTGCGGGGATTGGTCTCGTCGTACTGGTCCCTTGTGGCCAGCCAGCGGTCCACCATCAGATCCCGTATGCTCATGGCCAGCGCCTGATAGCGGTCCAGCGTACTGGCCTTCCGGGGGCGTTTGGCAAGGGTTTTGGTGAGGTGGTTCAGGAAGGATTCCCGGATCTTTTCCTTCAAAGAATGTTCTTTTTTCGTATTGCTGCTCATGGTTTCTCCTTATTAGTCCATTTCGTCGGGATCCACGCTTGCGGCAAGATCCTCTTCCGTGATGGGGGTGCACCGGGGCGTGAAATAGTGGGGTATGTTCCTCTTTTCCAGTTCCGTGCGGATAAGTGTTTTGAGTTCCGTCAAATCCGGATCGGTGAGCGCGCTTACCGTGATGAGCTTCAGTCCTTTGGGCAGGTGCTTCTTCAGATTGCGGATGTTTTCGGCGCTTTCGGGAAGGTCCTTCTTGTTGGCCACCACGATCCCCGCCCGGGAGCTGAGTCCCTCCATATAGAGCTCCAGTTCCTTTTTCAGGGTTTTCAGGTCCTCCAGCGGGTCGCGGCCGTCCACGCTGGCGGCGTCCAGCACATAGACGAGCATTTTCGTGCGTTCGATATGCCGCAGGAAGGTGTGACCCAGCCCCACGTTGCGGTGGGCTCCGTCGATGAGTCCGGGCACATCCGCCGCGAGAAGGGTGGAAAAATCGTCATACTGCACCACCCCGATGACCGGGTGGAGCGTGGTGAAGGGGTAGGGGGCGATCTTGGGATTGGCGTTGGAGATGCCCGCAAGAATGGTGGATTTGCCCGCATTGGGGAAGCCCACCAGACCGATGTCGGCGATCATCTTGAGTTCCAGTTCCACCCGCATGGATTCCACTTTCTCTCCCAGCTCCCGTTCCCGGGGGGCCCGGTTGGTGCTTGTGGCGAAACGGGCGTTGCCTTTGCCGCCTCTGCCGCCTCTGGCCACCACCACGGATTTTTCCGCGCTGTCGATGTCCGCAAGCACTTCTCCTGTTTCCACGTTGCGGATGATGGTGCCCGGCGGGACCTTGATGACTACGTCCCTGCCCTTCCTTCCGATCATGTCCTTGCTTTTGCCGTTGACGCCTTTTTCCGCCTCGAAGTGGCCGTTGTAGACGAAATCCAGCAGACTCTGTTCTCCGGGAGCGGCCTGAAAGATCACGTTGCCGCCGTTGCCTCCGTCGCCGCCGTCGGGGCCGCCTTTGGGCAGAAAGGCCTCTCTGCGGAAACTGCAGCAGCCGCTGCCGCCGTCCCCTGCCTTGATGGAAATCTGTACTTTATCTACAAACACGGTATCCCCCCTTCTTTCGGAATAAATTCCCCTTGTTACTTTAGCGGTATTTCCCCGTTTTTCAAGTTCGGAATCAAGAAAAGAAGGGAAAAACTCGGCGTTGGGAAGCGTTCAGAAGGGCGCCTTTTCCATGCCGGAAAGGAGAAAGTGCGCGAAATCCCGATCGGAGGGCAGAAGATTCTGTTCCGGAAGGGAGGAAGTCTTCACCCACTTGACCTCCTGCCCCTCCCTGCCGGTCCCGGAAAGTTTTTCCAGTTCTCCGGGCAGGGCAAAGGTGCGCAGAAAATGCAGGAGAAAACACTTTTCCCCGCTTTCGGCCCGTGCGGAACCGATCTCGTCCAGGGTAAAGACCTTGATCCCCAGCTCTTCGGCAAGCTCCCGTTTCGCGGCTTCATGGAGAAGTTCTCCCTTCTCCAGCTTGCCGCCGGGAAACTCGAAAAACCCTTCCAGAGCGCTCCCTTTTTTTCTGCCGCAGATAAGGACCTCTTCCCCTCTGCGGATCACGCAGGCGCAGACATGGATCTCCTTCATGACTCCTCCCAGACGGGGTTTCCCAGAAGACCTTCGGCAAAGAACACGGGTTTGTATCCCAGTTCCGCGGCCTTCCGGATGGCTGTTTCGATCCGTTCCCTGTGGTCGGGAAGATAGTGGAAATAGCGGGGAAAAGTGTATTGTTCGTGGGTCTCCAGGCTTACGATCTCATGCTTCCTGCGGTTTGCATGGTTTTTCTCCATGAGAGCGCAAATTTCCTGCGGGGTGAAGTAGTTGCAGATCAGGTCGCTGCGGAGGAAGATCAGGGAGGAGTCGAAATCGAAAAGCATTTTCCTCTCCCGCAGATAGAGGCACTCCCGCAGGTTCCGGAAAAAATTCACGTCGCACAGAAGGGAGTCGTTCTTCTTTTCCTCAAGAGATGTCTGCGGGTTGAGAAACTGACTCACCATCACCCTCGTTCCCCGTTTCACCAGTTCGGCCAGACCGTCGGGCCGGACCATGGACCAGTGGGCGGCAACGGGGGGAATGAAGCTCTCCTCTCCGGCGAACCTCACGACCTCCTCCCGGATCCGGTCGAAATCGGCGGCGACCGCTTCTGCCGGGGCGTTCTGGTAGGGCCGGTCGGGAAACTCCGAAAAGGCGTGCCAGGACAACTTCAGCCAGTGGGCGTTGTCGGCAAATTCGCTTTTGTAGCGATCCGGCATGGCGGAAAGAAGCAGTTTTTCGGGGTGATGGTCGTTGCGGTAAAAGAGATTGAGGGTGAATTTCGTCCCGTAGGAAAGGTGCATTTTTTTGAGGAAGGCCAGATAGAACTCGTCGAACAGGGATTTGGGGCGTTTTTCGATAAGTTCCGTCCAGAAGAAACTGTTGTCGTCGATGAAGAAATTGTACCTTGGGAAGGAGTTTTTGTCGTAAAGGACCTTGACGGAATGGGTCACCGTTCCGCAGCTGTTTTCCGACCGCATGACGATCTGCGTGATCTTTTCCTTTACGGGAACGACTGCCGTAAAGGTTTCCCCGTCCCGTTCCGCCTCCACGCCGTTGACGGTGACGAAGGCGTCTTCCGGAGCCGTGCCGCATACGGGAAGGAGAAGCGCTTCCGGCGTCTCCCGCCCGTAAAAATGGTTGACGATGGTCCCGTTCCGCAGGGATGTGATGTGCGCCATGCCGTTTCTCCTGATCGATTGTGAATTTCCGGAATTAATATAGCGCGGCAAAGTTTTTTTTCAACGGCTTTCCTCCAGGTGTTTTTTCCGGAACGCTCCGGGAGTGATTCCGAAAGCGTTCCGGAATTTCTTGGTGAAGTAGTTGGAATCGTGGAAACCGCAGGAAAAGGCGATCTCGGAAATGGAGCGGTCCGAATTGAGCAGCAGGAGGGAGGATGCGTTCAGCCGGAGAGTGTTGAGATAATGGAGCGGCGTTTCCTTTGCGGCGGCCCGGAAGGTGCGCAGAAGGGTGTTCACCGACATGGCGGAGTGTCTGGCCATGCGCGCAAGCGTCCACTCCTCCCGGAAGGAGGCTTCCAGCGTGCCGAAAAGTCCCGCAAGTCTGGAAACGCTTTCGTCCGCTTTTTTCCCGTGGGAGGAGCGGGCAAGAAAGACGATGAGTTCCAGAAGGGCGGAGGCCGCGGCGGCTTCGCAGCCGGGGGCGGAATCGGCGAATTCCGTTTCCATTTTCCGCAGAACGGTCATGACGTAGGAAAGCGCGCTTCCCGTGAGATGGAGCGTATTGTGGAACGCTCTTCCGGTCCTCAGTTCCGGTTCGAAACGGAAGATGAGATGATAGCCGGGGATGCGGTTCAGGGACTCCCGGACCCCCTGGAAGACGGAGTCGGAAAACATGATGTTGGCAATGGAAAGACGTTCGTACTCTTCGAAGAAATGGGTGGTCTTTCCGGCAATGACGAAAACGTCTCCCGCGGAGACCGGGTAGGAGACGCCGTTGATGTTCTGTCTGCCCGTGCCCTCCGTGATGATGACCAGTTCGGAAAAGTCGTGCCAGTGGGGGACTCCGGTGTAATCGTGAGGGTGGGAAAGGGTCTTCCCGCGCACCTGCCGCAGGGCAATGGGCACGGAATTCTGGGAAAAATAGTATTTTCCCGGCAGCTGGAGGACCGTTTTCTTCATAATGGTGAAAATTTACCCTTTTTTGGTGATTTTGTCAAGGCGTTTTTCCGGAAAAGGCACTACATTATCCCTGAAAAACCGCAACATTCCCTCAACAGGAGCAAAATGATGAAAAATTTCTGGAATCACCCCGTGGTGTCTTTGCGTTCCATGCCCTTCTGGTGCGTGGCAAATCCCCTTTCCGACCCCTTTGGAGGGCCGGTGCTTCCCAAGGAGGACTCTTTGCAGACCGCCCGACTGCTTGCCCGGGCGAAAGAGGAGAATCTTATCGACGGCGCTGCATTCCATGACGACGATCTTGTCCCCTGGGATCCGGAACACCTGGAAGACGATCTGGACCCCCGAAGCGCGACTTATGCAAAACTCCGGGAGATCAAGGCGATCCTGGACAATTCCGGCGTGGTCATGAATTCGGCGGTCTGCAATCTTCACGGGAACAGCATGTTCCGCAACGGCGGACTGTGCAACCCGGATCCGAAGATCCGTGCTCTTGCGGTAAGCAAGGTAAAACGCACCTTGCGCATGGGGCAGTTTTTCGGGGTGCAGTACTATATCTACTGGGTGGCCCGGGACGGGTTCGAAGTTCCCGCCGCCGTGGAGTGGGACAAGGTCTATGACTATCTTGCTCAAGGGCTCAACAGCGCCAGAAGCTATATAGCGGAACGGAAGATGACCAACTATCTTGCCGCCACGGTGGAGCCCAAGCCCAACGAACCAAGGGGCCACATGTTTCTGCCCACCGCCGGTCATGCCGTGGGATTCATCTGCTCCAAACTGGAGGATCCGGACTTCTGGGGAGTCAATCCGGAACTTCTCCAGCACGAAGGGATGGCTCTCATGGATTCCGGCTTGACCGCGGCCTATCTGGTCGCCATGAACAAACTCAAATTCCTCCATTTCGGGAGTCAGATCAAAGCCCAGTTCGACGACGATTTTCCGCCGCTGGCGGGGCCGGAGGGACTCAAGGAGACGGTGATGCTTTTCCATACCCTCAAAAAACTTTCCTGGCGGGGCCCCGTGGAGTTCGACTGCCACATGCTCCGCGCCGAAGCCGATCCGGAGCACGCCGAAGAGTGCCGCTATGCGTTCATCCGCAACTGTTCGGAGGCGCTGGATATCGCCCTTGCCCTTGCCGACCGGATCCGGGACACCCATGACGGAATGAAAAGTCAGACCGCCGCGGACCTTGCCTCCATCCGGGAAATGTGCAATCTTTGACCGAAGCGGAAAGGGGGAAATCATGGCTTGTTATCTGGGGATCGACGCGGGTACGCAGAGCATGAAGGGAGTGCTCATCGACCCGGAGCGGAACTTTTGCAGTGACCCCGTTTCGGTGCGTTTCGGGGAGGAACTCCCTCAATACGGGTCTCCGGAAGGGTTTCTCGTGCAGGAGGATCCCCTTGTGCGTCATGCGGATCCCCTCATGTGGCTGGACGCTCTGGACCTTCTGCTGAAGAAAATGCACTCTTCCGGGCTTCCCATGGGGGAAGTGGAGGGCATTTCCGGTTCGGGCCAGCAGCACGGCACGGTCTATTGGAACGCTTCCTGTCACGAGGTTCTTGCCTCTCTTGCTCCGGAAAAGACCCTTGCCGAACAGATCCGGCCTGCTTTGAGCCGGAAAACCTCCCCCATCTGGATGGACGGTTCCACGGGGAAGGAGTGCGCTTTTCTCCGGGAAAGGTTCGGCGCTTCTTTGCGGGAGATCACCGGGAGCGACAGCGCCGAACGGTTCAGCGGCCCCCAGATCATGAAGTTCGCCGCAAAGGAAAAGGCGTGTTACAACAACACCTGTTCCATCTCGCTGGTGAGCTCCTTTCTCGCCTCGGTTCTGGCGGGCAAGATCATGCCCGTGGACTACGGGGACGGCGCGGGGATGAATCTTCTGGATCTGCGCACCCTGCGCTGGAATGAGGAGATCGCGGAATTCACGGCGCCGGGCCTTTTGAAAAAACTTCCCGCCTGCGTCCCCTCCCGCACGGTCTGCGGAAAACTTTCGCCCTATTTCGCCAAGTATGGACTCCGTCCCGGCATCCCCCTGAACGTCTGGTCCGGGGACAATCCCGACAGCCTCATCGGGTGCGGCTGCGGCGCCCACGGTTCGGCCATCATAAGTCTGGGGACCAGCGACACCTTCTTTTCCAGCATCGCCTCTCTGGAGGACGTGCAGGGGCGGTATGGACACATCTTCGGCAATCCCGCGGGCGGATTCATGACGCTGGTCTGCTTTACTAACGGCTCTCTCACCCGGGAGGCCATCCGGGAAAAGTTCGCCATGAGCAGGGAAGAGTTCGAAGCGGCTGCGGCAGAGGCGGAGCCGGGAAAAATCACGCTTCTTCCCTACCTCTTCCCGGAATCCACTCCGGCAGTCGCCAGGCCGGGGATCCGGTGCGACCGGAATTTGGATTCCCTTACGCCCCCCGAACTGATCCGGGGGGTGCTGGAGGCCCAGATCCTGACCATGAAATACCATTCCGGCATGAAGAAAAAGCCCCGCCTCATCCGTCTTACGGGAGGAGCTTCGGCAAGTCCCCTTCTGCGCCGCCTTGCCGCGGATATCTTCCAGACGCCCGTTGCCGTGGGCGGGCACGGGGAGACCGCCGCACTGGGAGCGGCCATGCGGGCGGCGGAAAGCTGCGGGAACGTTTCCTTCGAGCTTCTCACGGAAAAATACTGTTCTCCTGCGGAAACGATCCGGCCCGACGAAAGCACGGCGGAAGTGTATGAACGCGCGCTGCGCAATTTTGCGGAACTCATAAGGCGGGAACTTTCCTGAAGGGCGCTCGTTTCCCGGCGGGAAGGAGCGAATAAGCGTTTTTTTCCGTTTCCGGAAACTTTTTCCCGTTTTTTCCCGCTTTGCCCCTTGAAAAAGAGCGCGTTTCGACTATAATTTAATAAAAGCGCTTGCATGCCTCCCGGAAGGGAGGAGGACAAAACAGGGAAAGGACCCGGACATGAAGAGATCTTCTTTTACGCTCATCGAACTGTTGGTGGTCATCGCCATCATCGCCATTCTGGCGGGCATGCTTCTGCCCGCGCTGAACAAGGCCAGGGACAAGGCCAGAGACATCAACTGCCTTTCCAATCTCAAGCAGACCTACTATTTCCACATGACCTACGCGGACATCGGCAAAGGCTGGGCCTATGCGGACAGCGTCAACCCCAAAAGGAAATACGTCAATTACGTTTCGGCCTACTCCAGGGACGGCGGGCTGGGGATCGGCACATGGACATACAACGGCACGGCGGGCCGGTACGGGTCGACGAAGCTCCTCCAGTGCGCCACCTCCCGGAACGTCAGCAAAGTCACCAACAACTACTTTTCCACCTATCCGGTCTGCTCTTATCTGGGCAGAGGCGTGAACGCGGAGGCCAACTCCGCCTACAACTGGATCGGCTCCTACCAGTACGGGAAAATGGAGCCCCACGGCGGCGGCTACGGCGGCAATTACGACACCATGGGCGGCTTTTTCAAGCCGGAAAGCGCCAAGCGTCCCAGCATCCTCCACTGGAGCCACTGCGCTCCGGATTACTCCTCCTATTCCTACCTTTACGGCTGGCACGGGAACGGCCGGGACGGCTGCAACATGCTTTTCGTGGGCGGCAACGCGAGGATCTTTTCCTTCCTCAAGGAGAAAAAGAACACAACCTTCAAACCCCGGTACGGCAAGGCCTATCACTCCTATCTCTCCGACACCAACAAATTCCCCTGCGGCGGGGTCACGACGAAGTAAAGGGAACCGTACGAAAAGACACTGCACATAAGCCCGACTTTATCCTTTGTGGCGATTTCGAATTCGGAGGAAAAATATGAAGTTCGAGGACAGAACCGCGTTCATCACTGGCGCGGCCGGCCGGATCGGTCGCGCACTAGCCCGTGAATTCGGCAAATACGGGGTGAAACTCTATCTGGCCGATATCAATCTGAACGGACTGGATAAACTGTGCGCGGAGTTGAAGGATGCAGGGATCGAGGCACATCCGGTCCCGCTCGATTTGAAGAACCTTGCGCAGATCAACGAAGCGGCGCAGAAAGTTCTGGCCGAGGCCGGACGGGTGGATATCCTCATCAACAATGCGGGAAAATGGCCGGCCGGCAGTATTCTGGATACCCGTGACGATGTCTGGCAGGAAGTGATCGAACTGAATCTGACCAGCGTCTTCCGCGTATCGCAGGCTTTTCTGCCGTCGATGCGGAAGAACGGCTACGGACGGATCATCAATCTCGGCTCCATCGCCGGCGAGGTCGG
>JAGAEF010000069.1 GCA_017613255.1 Lentisphaeria bacterium | reverse complement strand
GACGGAAAAACGGGTGATTTCCAGACTTTCCGGGAGGGTGAGAAGGACTTTCACATCCTTCCCGATGAAGGGCTTTTCCTCCGCCCAGGTGTAGAGGATGAGTGCGGAAGGGGCGTCGGAAAAGATGCTTCCTTTGCCGTTATCCTTGTATCCGTCGGGGAAGGTCCTTACCACAATGGAACTTTCCGCACCGGAAGAAAAAAACGCGGCAAGGAGGAGAGAAGCGAACAGAAAAAACTTTTTCATGATGATTTCCTTCTTTTGGTTTTTGCGGCACTCTTCCGCTTACTCGTAGACATTCCAGGAAATGCCCGAACCGCCGAATCTGGGCAGATCGGCTCTCCTGATGGATTCCGCGTGTCCGTCCAGACACCACACGTTGGCGCGGCCGCTGTGGACTCCGGTCAGGGAGTCGCCGGAATTGAGACCGCTCATCCTGGAATAGAAGACCCGGTTGGCCTTCTTGGTGGAGAACCGCATGGAACAGCCGTGGAGGTTGAAGGAGGATTGGGCCTTGAAATTGGCGAATTTCATGTAATTGACGGGCAGGTATCCCGTAGTGGTCGGTGCGGGATAGACATAGGGCTCATCGATGACACGGTAGTCAATGCGCACACCGTAGAGATTGTTGCTGGAGTAGAAGCCGGGCATGCTGGCGTGTGCCGTCAGACAATTCTTGGCGATGAAGCGGGGACAGAAAAAGTTCTTCTTGAAGTAGTGGCTTCCGGGGGAACCGGTCATGTTGTCCGCCTTGACATATCCCATCTGCACGTACAAATAGACGTAATTCTGCGTATAGACGGTCCCGTTGGTGTGGGTCCAGAAGGGGGAGTTGGGGAACCATCCCCGGGTGTCTTCCATGTAGTTGATGTCGTAAAGCCCCAGCTGTTTGAGCTGATTGAGGCAGGAGATCGAAGTGGCCGTGGCTCTTGCCCGGTTCAGCGCAGGCAGCAGCATGCCTGCAAGAATGGCGATGATGGCGATGACCACCAGAAGTTCGATGAGCGTGAAAGATTTTTTCGTGGGTTTCATACTTTTCTCCCTTTGTTCGTTTTTCCGTTTTCGTGTTATTTTTCCGTTCATGATCTTTTTCTTTGCGTCAGGTCCGCCACGCTTTTCCCGGGCCGCAGGATCATTTCCGTAGCGATCCTTTCCGGCGCCGCGCCGGGAGAGTGCAGCATTCTTGCCATAAGACGCGCCGCACTGGAAAGAAGGCGTTCCATGGGGGCTTCCAAAGCGGTGAATCCGGGAGGACAAAAGTGCCTGCACCCGATCACGGCAAGGGAAATATCCTGCGGGATGCGAATGTGTTCGGAGCGGAGCATGTGGCTGAATTCCAGGAACGGCGGAACCGGACCGGCGAGGCATGTGGGCGGGTCATTTTTTCCCATGAGGGAGCCGAAGATCTTCATCATGTAGTCGCCGTCGCGCCATTTCTCCTGCGGGATGAGCCGGATCAGATCCTCCTCGAAATCCTCCCCCAGCTCCTCCCGGAAGACCCTTTCCAGCTTGGCATTGTAGGAGCGGTACTGAACGGGCCGCGCCCAGTCCAGCAGGGCGATCTTTCTGTGTCCGAGACTTTTCAGATGCCGCAGAAGCTTCCGGCAGCCGCCTTCGTGGTCGAAGGTGATCCGGTTCAGCCAGGGAAAGCGGAAGAAGGTGCTGCCGATGACGGGTATGTTGTGATCGTGCAGGTATTCGAAGATCTTTCTTGAACCGTAGGAGCCCAGAAAGACGTATCCGTCCAGAGGAAATCGTGCGAGAAGCTCCGGTTTCTCCTTGAAGTTGCTGTAAAGTCCCACGAACCTGCAGCCCAGCTTCTCCCTCTTCTGGGTCAGCCAGGAAAAGAGCGCTTCCGAGATCCTTGTTTCGTCCAGACCGATGATGCCCACGGAAAAGCCGCTTTCTCCCGGTTTTTCCGGACGCGCCACGAATGTTCCTCCGGTACCCCGGATGGTGACGACGCCTTTCTCTTCCAGCACACGAAGGGCCTTGTTGACGGTGATCTTGTTGGCGGAAAACAGGGCGGAAAGCGTGCGAACTCCCGGCAGTTTGCCGGAAAGATTCCGGGAACGGATGTATTCCTCCATCTCCCCGCTCAACTTTTTGTATTTCTGCACCGCCATGAACGCCCCTTTCCGCCCGATAAGACGAAAACCCTGTTCCTTGAATCATTAAGAATAATCTATAGACATCCGGCAGAAAAAGCAAGCGGAAAAGGAAACTGTACTATATGATTTCCGCAAAAAAAATTCCCGGAGAAGGAAAAGTTCCTTTCCGGGAATTTCGAAATTCCTGTTTCGTCCGGGTCAGAGATAGAGCTCCCGCAGCCTCGTTTTCGGGTCGGAACCGGGCAGGATGGGCGCCTTGAGTCCGATGGGATTGGCGGGGAAGGGACTGTCCGGATTGAGTCCGCACATCTCATAGATGCTTCCCAGAAGATCCACGGGGGAGACGGGGCGTTCCGCCACGCCGTCGGTGGTGGCGTTGGATTTCCCCACCACCCTTCCTCCGGCAAAGCCGCCGCCGGCCACCATGGCGCAGAAGCATTTGGCATGGTGATTGCGTCCGCCCTGCCAGGGGTTCTGCCAGTCCACCTTGGGCGTCCGCCCGAACTCGCCGGTCCACCAGATGACCGTCTGATCCAGAAGTCCTTTTTCGTCCAGATCCCCGATGAGGGCGGCCACGGCCCGGTCCATTTCCGGGGCAAGGCGGTTGAGGGCTTCGAAGTGTTTCTTGTGGGTATCCCAGCCGGAAGCGTTGATGGTGATGTAGGGGACTCCCGCCTCCACCAGCCTTCTGGCGCAAAGACAGGACTGCCCGAATCTGGTCATGCCGTACCGCTTGCGCATCTCCTTGCTTTCTCTGCTCAGATCGAAAACTTCCGCCGCCTTCCCGAAGAGGATGGACTTTGCATCGTTTCCCGCCTTGTCGAAGGCGGCCAGCTCTCCGCTGGCGGGCACCTTCACGCCCAGAGCGTCCACGGTCTCCAGAAGGGAGAACTTTTCCTGCATCTCCTTTTTTCCGGCACCGCCCGCGGGCGTATAGCTGTCCACCAGGAACTTTTCGGCGGCGGGATTGCCGCCCGTGGAGAAGGGCGAATACCTGTCCCCCAGAAAGCCGCACTCGGAAAATCTCCCCTTGTTGCCCGTGAGAGCCACATAGGGAGGCAGATTGTACTTCACGTTTCCGGCGTTGGCCATGGCCAGAAGCGCGCCGATGGCAGGATAGGTGATCCCTTTTCCCGGACTGCGGCCCGTCTGCATGAGATAGGTGGCGGTCTCGTGGCCCGGATAGGGGTGGGTCATGCTGCGGATGATGGAATATTTGTGGGCCAGCTTGGCAAGTTCCGGCATGAACTGGCTGATGCGGATCCCGTCCACGCTGGTGGGGATGTCGCCGAATCCGCCGTTGTAGTCTCTGGGAAGATCCGGTTTCGGGTCGAACGCTTCCAGCTGGCAGGGGCCTCCCCAGATCCAGAGTTCGATCACGCTTTTCGCCTTTCCGGAGGTCCGGTTGCTCTTTTTGGTCTCCAGCCCGGCAAAGGCGGGACAGACCCTCCCGACGCTGCCCAGCACACCCAATGTGAGGCAGTCCTTGAGAAATTCTCTTCTGTTCATGACAAAGCCTCCTTTCTTCCGTCACCATTCAAGATACTCTGCGGCGTCCTTTTGTTCAAGGCTCGGAGCATTTTTTTTGCGATATTTTTCCGTTGCCGGAAGTTTTTTCCTCCTTTTCCGGCGGGAAAATCTCCGGGGAACGCCTTTCTTCCGGTTCCCCCGCCCCCGGAGGGGGCAGGACCCCTTGAAAAATCTTTCTCCGCATGGTATATTTAGAAAAAACCTCAACCGAAACAAAAGGAGTCAAAATGAAAATCGGTGCCCTTTCCAGTTCGTTAAGGAAACCCTTTCCCGTGATGCTGGCCACTTATGCCGAAATGGGTCTCAAAGGGATCCAGATCCTTGCGGAGCCGGAATTCCTCGTGGCGGACT
>JAGAEF010000068.1 GCA_017613255.1 Lentisphaeria bacterium | reverse complement strand
GTGAACAAGATTTCCTCCTCTTCTCCCGCGGAGAACTTCAAAAGGGTGATCTGTGTTCCCACCACCTCCGGCACGGGCTCGGAAGTCACCCCTTATTCCAACATCGTGGACGGCGAATCCGGAGTCAAGAAGCTCATCGTGGAAAAGGCCGTCATTCCGGAGTGGGCCTTTCTGGACGCTTCCTTCACGAAAAGCATGCCCAGGGCCCTTACGGTGACCACCGGTCTGGACGCCCTTGTCCATGCCGTGGAAAGTTTTCTCAACAACACCTCCCCGGATGCCCCCCCGGAAGCGGAGGAGTGGGCGCTGGAGGGGATCAAACTCATCGCCCGGCACCTGCCCATTGCCGCGGAGTACCCGGAAAATCTCGAATCCAGAGGCGCCCTTGCGGAAGCGGCAGCCCTGGGCGGCATGTGCATCACCCACCGTCCCACCAGCCTCCCCCATCTGGCCAGTTTCTCCCTTTACGGGAAAGTCTCTCACGGACAGGCGGTTGCGGCGCTTCTGCCGGGGTTCTGGCGCTATTACATCGGGGAGGAAAGCGTGGCGAAGGCCACCATGAAGCTTGCGGGGATCTTTTCTCCCGTCCCGGAAAGAGACGCGTCGGGCGTCATAGAGAGTTTCGTCTCCTTCGTCCGCAGCGTGGGCGGAGCCCCCTCCCCCGGGGAACTGGGACTGGAAAGAAGCCTCATAAGCAAGATCGCCTCCGACGCCCTTCTCAATCCCGTCAAACTCCGCAGCTGTCCCCGGAAGATCGAAATGGAAAACGCGTCCTCCGTCATTTCCGGAATTCTGGAAAAGGCGTGGTGAATTTTCCCGCCGCGGAAGGAGGGAAGAATATGAAGATCGTCATTGCGCCGGACAAGTTCAAGGGAAATATGACGGCTCCGGAGGTCTGCGAAACCGTCAAAAAGGCCTTTCTGCGCCGTCTTCCCGACGCCGAAATCGTCACTCTCCCTATGGCTGACGGGGGGGAAGGGACGGTGGATGCCGTCATTTCCGCCATGGCGGGAGAGCTTCGTTCCGTGTCTGTCCATGGGCCTCTGGGGGACAAAGTGACGGCGAAGTTCGGCACTTTCCGGGGAAGTGGCGGACATTTGACGGGTGTTATGGAAATGGCGTCCGCCAGCGGACTTGCCCTTCTTCCGCCGGGGAAGAGAGATATCCTGCACGCCACTACTTTCGGGACCGGAGAGGTCATCAGGGCCCTTCTGGATCTGGATGTGACGGAGATCGTCATCGGGATCGGCGGAAGCGCCACCAATGACGGCGGCGCGGGAATGGCCCAGGCGCTCTCTTTTCGTCTGCTGGACAGGGAGGGAAGGGAACTTCCCCCGGGGGGCGGAGCGCTGGTCCGTCTGGACAGGATCGATGCCTCGCAGGCCGATGAACGTCTCTCTTCCGTCAGATTCCGGGTTGCCTGCGATGTGACGAATCCTCTTCTGGGTCCTGACGGAGCCACGGCGGTTTACGGGCCCCAGAAAGGGGGAAACTCCGTCACTTTGCCCGTTCTGGAAGAGGGTTTGACGAATCTGGCAAGGGTCTGGAAACAGTCCGGCATGGTGGAAAATGTGACGGAAGAAGGTGACGGAGCCGCCGGAGGACTGGGGGCGGGTCTGCGGGCCTTCTGTCACGCGGAAAAGGTCTCCGGCGCGCGTCTGGTCATGGATCTTCTTGGATATGAGAAACATCTGGAGGATGCGGATCTGGTCGTCCTGGGGGAGGGCTGCACCGACTCCCAGACCGCCTCCGGCAAGATCTGCGCCGAGGCGGCGAAAGTCGCCCGGAAGCACCATGTTCCGGTCCTGCTTCTTTCCGGAGCCTTACTGGGCGAGCCGGAGGAGTTCGAAGAAAGTTTCGACTGCGCGCTGAGCACCTCCACGGGAGGACATTTAGATATGGCGGAAACCATCAAGGCGGGAAAGAGGGATCTCTATTTCACGGCGCTGAATCTTGCTTCCCTCATCCGCCTGTTCAAAAAGGAGAAGAAATGACGGCACCCATTCGTTACGGCACGGTCCTTATCCTTTCCGGCCCCAGCGGCGCGGGGAAATCCACGCTGACTTCCCGCGCTCTGGCGGAGTTCCCGGACTTGAGCTTTTCCATCTCCTGCACCACAAGAGCCCTCCGGGGCGGGGAAAAGGACGGCGTGGACTATTATTTCCTTTCGAAGGAGAAGTTCGAAGAGCATATCGCAAAGGGAGATTTTCTGGAATATGCCTGCGTCCACGGCAATTTCTACGGGACTTTGCGTTCGGAAGTGGCAAGGAGAGTGGAAGAGGGCAGGGACGTGATCCTGGACATCGACGTGCAGGGGGCGCAGAAGATTCTGGAACGCGCGGAAAAAGATGAACTGCTTGCCCGATGCGTGGAAACCGTTTTCATTGCGCCTCCTTCCCGTGCCGAACTGGAGAGGCGGCTCCGGGGCAGGGGGACGGACAGCGAGGAATCCATTGCGAAACGTCTGGGCAACGCGGGCAGGGAGCTTTCCTGCTGGAAACAGTACAAGTATCTGGTCATCAACGATGACGCGGACAAGGCATATGAAAACTTCCGGGGGCTGATCCTTGCCCTGCGGAGCTCCACCAAACGACTGAAGGAGGATCCGTTCCATGAGCAGCGCTGAAACCATCATTCTGGGAGTTACCGGCGGGATCGCCGTTTACAAGGCGGCGGACCTGTGTTCCAAACTCGTTGCGGAAAAGTTCGACGTGCATGTGGTGATGACGGAAAACGCGTTGAAACTCATCTCCGCCAAGATCTTTCTTACTCTTTCCCGCAATCCGGTTCTCACTTCCCTTTGGGAAGAGGCGGAGTGGAAGCCGGAACATGTGGCGCTTGCGGAGGCGGCGGATCTGATGATCGTAGCGCCCTGCACGGCCAATTTTCTGGGCAAATTCACCCACGGGATCGCCGACGACGCCTTGACCACCACCGCCCTCACCTTTGCCGGGACGGGCAAAAAGATCCTTCTTGCCCCCGCCATGAACAGCAACATGTGGGCAAGTCCCGCCGTGGCGGAAAACTGCAAGATCCTGCGGAAGAGAGGGATCCAATTCGTCGGCCCTGCGGAAGGCCGGCTTGCCTGCGGAACGAAGGGCGCGGGCAGAATGTGCGAGCCTGCGGAGATTCTTGCGGCCGCCGAAAAGATCCTTTCCGGGAAGTAACGCCCTCATGACAAACCCGAAGCGAACTTAATAAGGAGAAAAATGAAGAAAGGTTTTTGGACCGTATGCGTTCTCGCTCTCGCGGGAACCCTTTTTGCCGGAGAAACGTTTTTTCTCATGAAGGACGGGAAAAGCGCCTGCGAGATCATCGTGCCGGAAAACGCGCCGGAACACATTCAATTTGCCGCAAAGGAACTTTCCTTCTTTCTGGGGAAGATCGCCAACGGGGAAAAGCCCTCCATCGTGACAAGGGCAACAGGCAAATATTATCCGATCTCCTTCCGGCACACGACGGACAGGGAGGTCAAGCGGGACGGCTTTTGCCTTCAGGCGGACAAAAAGGGGCTGGTCATTTCTTATTCCACGGAAGTTTCCGCCCTTTACGGAGCCTATGAAATTTTGAAGAAATACGGCGGGATCTCATGGCTCCTCCCGGGAGAGGACGGAGAGTATTTCACGGTCCGGCCCACGATTTCCATCCCGGAACAGAAGACGTTTCACAATCCCTTCCGCTCCCTCCGCTGCGGGAACGGCATGTCCATCACCAGAGACGGCAGAAGGTGGATGGTGCGGAACTACATGAACGTGCCCACCCAGAGAAACGTGCTTTTGTCCAGCAGGGAACACCGGGAGCTGGGCGCCAAGGTCTACGAGGGGTACCACTGTTTTTCCCGGCTTCTTGCGGGCAAGCCGGAGAAGGGGCAGCACTACCACGCCAAACTGGACAAGCTCTACGAGAAGCATCCGGAATACTTCCCTCTGGTCAACGGCAAAAGGGTCAAACTCGTCAATCCTGTGCTGGGATTCAGCGACAAACAGCCCTGCACCAGCAATCCGGAGGTGGTCCGGATCATGAAGAAACATCTGGAGGAGGTCGTCGACGAGATCCAGCCCGACGGGATCTATTTCATGGCCAACAACGACGGCATGATCTGGTGCGAGTGCGAAAACTGCAGAAAACTGGATTCGCCCATGGACAAAAAACTCCATTATGTCACCGCAAGGTACTGGACGCTCTATCACGCGCTGACCAGGGATATTTTCAGGAAATATCCCCGCATGCGCATCATGGGGGTGGCCTATCAGAATTTTCAGGCGGTGCCCGAGGATCCCAAACTTCTGCCGAAACTGGGCAGGATCAAGATGGGGTTCAACCGGACCTGCTGGCGGCACAATATGGACGATCCCTCCTGCCCCCACAACCGGGAGTACTATAAGAAGTACGAAGGCTGGAGCAAGCTGGGACTGCCCCTCACCTCCTGGGAACAGATCAGTTCCTGCGGGGCCCTGGATCTTCCCATCGAATTTTCCATGCGGGACCGCCTGAAATACTACCGGAAGATCAACTGCGAAATGTTCCCGGAAGTGTGGCCGCCCAACATCACCTATCCCTCCCTTCGGAAACGGTACCCCAACAAGATGACCTTCCATCAGTGGGAGACCATCTGGCAGGGGATCTTTCTTATGGCGCAATGCCAGTGGGACGAAAAATATGATTTCGACAAAGGGTACGAAAAGATCTGTTCTCTCTATTACGGAAAAGGCTGGGAAGGGGGCATGAAAGAACTGCGCGCCCTTATGGAAAAGGCTTTCCGGGAGACCCCCGGCTGCGCCGGACACGGTCACGGAAGTCCTCTGGGAAGGATGCTGGAAAAGCCCGGAGTCAAGGCGAAGATCCTTTCCCTCTTCGATCAGGCGGAAAAGGCGGCCTCCTCCGACCCGGACAAGCGGGCCCTTGCCCATGTGAAGAAGGAGAGAATGTTCTTCGAAAGCACCTGGGTGAAGGCGTATGAGGAGTATATTTCCAACTTCCGGGAAATCACCATCTATCCCAGAAAGGGGAAGATCGTCATCGACGGCGAGATCACGGAAAAGGACTGGCAGGACGCCGACGTCATCAGCCGGTTCTGGGGGCCGAAAAACCGCGCCGTCCTCCCGGATGAGGAGCAGACCTATGTGCGTTTCACCTACGACAACGACAATCTCTATTTCGCCGTGGAGGCCATGGAGCCCCGTCCGGAAAAGATCGTTGCGGAAATGAAGAAGCACGATCAGGAGGTCTGGCGGGACAACACCGTCGAGATCTTCCTCAATCACCCGGATATGAACGAATCCTTCTACCAGCTGATATTCAACGCGTTGGGGACCTGCTTCGACTGGGGGAAGACGCCGGGCAAAGGAGGGAATGTCCGTTTCGACGCCCATGCGGAAGTCAAAACGAAGATCCTGAAGGACCGCTGGGTGCTGGAAGGGCGCATCCCCACGGAAAATCTGGGGGCCAAGTGCGTGGAAGGAGGCGTCTGGAAGATCAACGTGGCCAGACGCCGCCACCTCACGGACGGTACCGACGTGGCTTCCGGACTGAGCAAAGGCTCCTGGGGGACCGTTTCCATGTTCCAGAACGTGAATTTCGCCGGGGAGCGGAAAATGAACACACTTTCCAACAAGATGGAGGAAACCAGATTCTTCCCCAACGGCTCCCTGAACGAGATAAGAAAACTGGATCCGGAAAAATCCGGACAGGATAAGAAGATCTCCGAAAACTGGAACGTGGTCAACGGACTTGTGCCCGCCTCCTGGCATATTTCCAACGGGCCCGGCGTAAAGGGCCTGATGCTGGAAATGGTCAAGCACCCCGGCAGCGAGCATGATTACTATGTGCGCACTTCCGGGTACGGACAGATCCACCAGTATACCAAGAAAGGCACGAAGAAGGCGAAGATCTCCGTGAAACTCAAGGGGCACGCTTCCGTGCTCATCGTCATAGCCCAGCACACCCGGAAGGACGGGAAACTTGTCAAGGTCCACAAGGGTATCCTCCACAAAATCGAGGTGGATTCCGACGACTGGAAGACCTATTCTTTCGATTACGACAGCGGCGGGGAGGAGCGGTATCTGGTGTGGAGCATCTTCACCAGAAAAGGGACCGTCTGCTTCGACGACGTGACGATCACTCCTCTTTCCTGACGGTCTTTTCCTTCAGGGCCAGAAAAGCCTCCTCCTTCGTAAGGCGCCTTGCCTCGCCCGGGGGGAGGTTTTTCAGGAAGAGAGCCCCCACGGCAATGCGTTTGAGCCGTCTGGTCTCCTTGTGACAGCTGCTCATCATCCGCCGGATCTCCCGGTTCTTCCCCTCCGAAAGGACGATTATGTACTTATTGTCGTGCAAATGGCGGATCTCCCGGGCTTTCAGAAGGTCCTCCCCCTCCCGCACGCCGGAAAGGAGACGGGAGACGTCCTGTTCCGAAAGGGGGGAATCCAGAGAAACTTCATAGGTCTTGCAGATCCCGTAGCGGGGATGGGTGAGTTTTTCCACGAAACTCCCGTCATTGGAAAAAAGGATCATCCCCTCCGAATCCTTGTCCAGCCGTCCCGCGGACACCACCCGGTAATCCCCCTTGGGGATCAGGTCCACCGCCTTCTTTTTCGCATGGGGATCCTCCAGGGTGCACACATACCCTCTGGGCTTGTGGAGGAGGAAGTAAACAAACTCTTTGACGGGCTTGACCTCTTTCCCGTCAAAAGTGACGGAGTCCTTTTCCGTCACATGCTGGGCCGCACGAAGCGCCTGTACGCCGTTGACGAAAACCCGTCCTTCCCGGATCACTCCTTCCGCCGCCCGTCTGGAACAGACCCCCGCCGCGGAAAGGTATTTGGCAAGGTTCATCTCCTTTTCCGGGCCGCTTTCTTCTTCCGTCATCCTGCCGTTTTCCCGATCCGTCATAGTTTCGTCACTGTTCATAACTCGTTTTGATGCGGAAAGTTCCGTCTGACGGAGCCTTTACTCCTTCCCCTCCGGCAGGACGGAAGGACCTTCTTCCGGAGCCTCCTCCGTGACCGTACTTTCCACCACGGTGCTTTCCACATCCACATAATCCCCCTCCTCCGCTTTCTCCTCCCTCCAGGATCCGGAGGCGGTCTTCACCCAGCGGAAGGAGCGGGCGAACAAGCCCGACCAGAAGAGGGAGCAGACCAGAAGAACGAGGACAAGGGGATGATGAAGACGAAAAACACGAAGACGGCCACCGGGAACACCACCAGCGCGAAAAAGAGAATCTTCCAGAGAGAAAGCTCCTTCATTCCGTCCTCCGCATCCGTCACTTTTCTTCCGTCAAATCGGGAGTTGTTCCGTCATTCGTGCTTGGAACGGCTTCGTTTTGTTCCGTCATTCCCACTCTCTCCCCCCGGTGCTTCCTGGCATGGGAGTGGAATTTGGCGTGCTTTGCCTGCGGGACGTTTCCCGGAGCGGGCAGCAGGGAAAAGAACTCTTCCCCCATCTTCCAGTTGACTTCGTTCTGGATGATGGCAAGCTCCCTTGCGTGGGAGTAGGACTTGTTCCGGGGGAGGGCGGCGATATCCTGCTCCTTCATGGAGCGGATCCCCTTGAGACGGGGCTGCATCATCAGGATCTTGACGGCGGCGGTGACGGAACGGCGGGTGGGGGTCTGGGGATGGAGGACCGCATGGAGCAGGTCTTCGAAATCCTCGAAGGAGGGGCGGTTTTCCCACAGGGAACCGGGAACATACTCCCTGCCCCCATTGACGGCACAGCACCGTTCCATGAAGGGGAGAGTGAATACGGACATCCCCACGGAGATGCTGTCCCGGTACGATCGTGCCAGCACCCGGTTGTTCCGCTTCTCCAGAAGGGCGAAGAAATAACGGCACTCCTCCGTATCGAAGTTCTTGTCGATGTAGGGCAGGAAATACCGCAGGAAACCGTACTTGCGGAAGACCCGGAGGATCTCGTGGGAGTAGGGATTCTTCAAAATCTTTTCCAGCTCCAGCGTCAGGCGGGAGGGGGAAACCAGCGTAATGAGGTGCAGGGATTTCCCTATGGCCTCCTCCGTCTCCTTTTCGATGGAAAAGCCGTACTGGCCCGCCAGTTTCAGCGCCCGCAGGATCCGGACGGGATCCTCTTCGAAGCGGATCATGGGATCTCCGATGCTCCGGACGATCCTGTCCTCCAGATCCTTCCTCCCCATGCCCGTGTGGTCGGCGTACTCGTTTTCCACGGGGTCGTACAGAAGGGCGTTGACGGTGAAGTCCCGCCGGAAGGCATCCTCCTGCGCGTTTCCGAACTCGTTGTCCTGAAAGATCATGTGTTCGGGGGCGGGTCGGTCGTTCTTCCGGAAGGCCTGCTGATCCTGCACGGGACGGCGGCGGAAGGTGCTGATCTCCACGATCTCGTCCTTGTGGAAAAGGTGGACCAGCTGGAATCTTCTGCCGATGAGCAAGGTTCTCCGGTCCCGGAAAACTTTTCTCACCTCCGAAGGGGTGGCGGATGTGGCGATATCGTAATCCTTGGGCTTTCTTCCCAGCAGAAGGTCCCGGACGGCGCCGCCTACGACGTAGGCTTCATAACCCGCGTCCTGGAGCCGGGCGACAATCCCTGTGATATGGGGTGCGATCTCTTTCTGGATGTTCATGGGGGCTTTCCGTTGAGGGGTTCAGGCTTTCTGGGGGACAAGCTGCACGCCGGGAACGTTTTTCCGGATGACGGTGTTGACCCGGTCCAGTTCCGGATTCCTTTCCGGATAGTCGGCGTTGAAGTGCAGGCCCCGGCTCTCTTTTCTGCTTGCGGCGGAGTCGATGATGAGTTCCGCCACCGTGGCGATGTTGCGCAGTTCGATGAGGTCGCTGGTGACGTGGAAATCCCAGTAGTATTTCTCGATCTCGTCCCGCAGGTTGCAGATCCGGCGCTTGGCCCGTTCCAGACGCTTGTCCGTGCGGACGATGCCCACGTAATCCCACATGAAGCGGCGGATCTCATCCCAGTTGTGGGAGATGACGATGAGTTCGTCGGAATTGGTGGCGTCTCCCGTGGTCCACGGCGGGATCTCATTGGAAGGCCGCAGTTTTTTGAGTTCCGGCAGGACCTTTTCGATATGGGAGGCGGCCAGTTTGGGCATGACGATGCCTTCCAGCAGACTGTTGCTGGCCAGCCGGTTGGCTCCGTGCAGTCCGGTGCAGGCGTTTTCCCCTACCGCGTAGAATCCCCGGATCTCGGTGGAGCCGTCCACGCCGCAGAGGACTCCCCCGCAGGAAAAATGGGCGCCGGGCACCACGGGGATGGGTTCCTTTGCCATATTGATCCCCAGCTCTTCGCACTGGTCGAAGATATGGGGGAAGCGCTTCCGCAGGAAGTCCTCGCTTTTGTGGGTCATATCCAGATAGGCGCAGACCTGACCGGTGCGCTTGAGCTCCGTATCGATGGCCCTTGCCACCACGTCCCGGGGGGCCAGACTCTTCAGGGGGTGGTAGTTTTCCATGAAGGAGGTATACTCTCCCTTCCTGTACTGCATTTTCAGCGTGCCGCCCTCCCCGCGCAGCGCTTCGCTGATGAGGAAATTCTTCACCTTGGGGTGGTAGAGCAGCGTGGGATGGAACTGGTAGAACTCCATGTTGGCGATGGGGGCGTTGGCCCGGTAGGCCATGGCGACACCCCCGCCGCAGGCCACGTCCGAATTGCAGGTGCACAAATAGACCTTGCCGCATCCCCCCGTGGCAATGGAGGTGGTGTAGGCGGAGAAGGTGAGGACCTTCCCGGATGCCGTATCCAGCACATAGGCCCCCAGACACAGATTCTCTCCGCCCCAGCCCAGACGGCCCGCGGTGATGAGATCGATGGCGATATGGTGTTCGAAGATCGTGATTTTCGGATTTTTCCGGCAGGCCTCCACCAGCGCCCGCTCGATCTCCGCTCCGGTGATGTCGCCTGCATGGATCACCCGGCGTTTCAGGTGACCGCCCTCTCTTCCCAGATCCAGTTCGTTCCGGTGACGGGGGAGCTTGTCGCCCAGATCCCCTCTCGTGGTGAATTTGGCCCCGATGTTCATGAGCCACTTGATCCGTTCCGGGCCCGCTTCCACGATGGCTTTCACCGCGGCGGGGTCGCAGAGATGGCCGCCGGCGTTGAGGGTATCGGTGATATGCTCGGCAAAGGTATCCGCGTGATCCGTCACGCAGGCGATCCCGCCCTGGGCGAGGCGGGTGTTGCAGTCATCCACCGCCCCTTTGGTGACCACGGCGATTTTGCCGGAGGTTTTTTCCGCCAGGGCCAATGCGCTGGACAACCCCGCCAGCCCGCTGCCTATGATCAAATGGTCGAAAAAGTTCCCGTCTGTCCGCATTTTTTTGCACCTTTTTTAAAACAGGGAGTTTTATTTTTCCTTTCATGGATTAAATTACACTCACTTGAAAGATTTTTCTATTGGAAAAACGAAAATATTCGGGAAATTCCCCTTTACGGGCCTCTTTTCCGCTTTCCGGCGGGAAAAGTTCCCTGCGGGGGGAGGGAGGAAAAATGGCTTGCGGAAATGACACCGGACCGATGAAGGAGGCAAGGATTCTGGCTTTTCTTTCCGGCGGAAGAAGGACTTTTTTCGAACTTCTTTTCTGCGCGCTTGCCGGCTGGGCGTATACGGTGATCTTCGAAGTGCTTTCCTGGCACGTTTTCGCCTGGATCGGACTTGTTCCTCTTCTGGCGGCAGTCTATTCCCGCAGCGGAAAACGGGCCTTTCTGTACGGGTTCGTCTGGGGCTATTTCTGGCACCTTGGCTCCTTTTTCTGGCTGAGGGAGATCCTTTTCCCCATCCCCTTCGCCATGGCGGCGGTGCTGGGGATCTTCAACGGGATCTTCGCAATGTTCATCCCCTTCCTCTTCAAGTATCTCCTCATGCCCCGCGCCAGTCTCCTTCTGGAAGCGGAAAAACGCAACGCCTTTCCCGCGTTTTCCCCCCTTTCCCAGATCCTTTTTTCTTTGGCGGCGGCAACGCTCTGGACGGTTCTGGAATATATCCGCTCCCACATTTTCACGGGGCTTCCCTGGAATCTTCTGGGAGCAAGTCAGTGGAAAATGTTCACGATCATCCAGATAGCGGATCTTACCGGCGTATACGGGATCACCTTCCTCATCGTCCTTGTGAACGCTTCCCTGTTTCCCGTGCTCCTTTTCCTTGTCGGGTGCTTCGTTCCGGCCCGATCCCCTCTGCGCACGGCCTTCCCCATGCCCTGTCCCCGGGCCGGACTTGCGGAGGGGGAAAAACCGGTTCCCCAGCGGCCTGTTGCCCTTCTTCTCGCCCTGGCCCTTGTGGCGGCATCCGGCAGTTACTCCATCAGGGTGCTGAGAAAGTACGGATGGCTGGAAGAAACAGACACTCTCTATGCCGGAGTCGTCCAGCCGGACCTGAGCCAGCGGCGGCACGGAGGGGAGGCTTCCACAAGAGAGGCGCTTGCCGTGTGCGTGGCTTTGAGCGAAGAACTTTTTCTTCCGGGCAAGAAAAAACCCCATGTGGTCATCTGGCCGGAAAGCGCCGTTCCCTGTCCTTTCAACGCAAATCTGGAAATGTCCACGCTTCTCCGGGGAGAGCTTCTCCGTCTGATCCGGACGAACCATGTTCCCTTCCTCTTCGGCGGCATCCGGCTGGACACGGATCCGGGAAAGCAGAAGCTGCTCTTCTACAACTCCGCATTGCTGTGGGAGGAGGGGAATATTCTGAGCAGTTTCGACAAGGTCCATATCGTCCCCTTCGGGGAGTTCGTGCCTCTGGGCGACCGTTTCCCCGTCCTCAACCGGATCGTGGGCATGGGACGGAATCTCAGCAGGGGAAAACACTTTCAGCCCCTGAAACTGCCCAACGGAGCCAGAGCGGGGGTCTCCATCTGCTATGAGGACGTGTTCCCCTATGTTTCGTGCAATCACGTCCTCAACGGGGCGAACATGCTTCTCACCATCACCAACGACGCCTGGTACCCCGCCAGCAACGAGCCCGCCCAGCACTTCGCCAACTCCGTCTTCCGCGCCGTGGAGTGCCGCTTACCCTTCCTCCGGGTGGGGAACATGGACTACTCCTGCGTCATCACCCCCGCGGGGAGAGTCTCGTATGCCTTCGCCAAGGATGCAAAGGGCCGTTTCGATCCCTCCTTCCGGGGCAGAAAAAGCGGCGTTTTCCCGGTTCCCGTGCCCCGGAAATATGAACCCACGTTCTATGTGAAATACGGAGACGTCTTTTCCGGGATCTGCACGCTTCTCCTGCTTTTCCTGCTTGTTCTTGCCTGCCTCAACTGGAAAAGCGTGAAAAATGCTCTTCTGGAGACGCTGGAAAAGGAGAAGGAAAAACGGGACGCCGGGGAGGCGGGGGAAAAATGATGGACATAACCGAAAACACCGATACGGCTCTGCGGGAGTTTCTCCGGTATCTGGAGACGGAAAGGAACGCTTCCCCCCACACCCGGGCAAACTACTTTCTGGACATCAGCCACTTCGCTTCGCTTCTGTTCAAGAAGGACGTGAAGGAAACCTGCGTCCCGTGGGAGGAGATCTCCGTACATGACGCACGGCGGTATATCGTGCTTCTTCAAGGGGAATCCCTTTCCCGCGCCTCCATCATCCGCAAGGTAAGCGCCATGCGCTCGTTTTTCCGCTATCTTCTGCGGGAGGAAAAGATCCCCGCCAATGCGTTTTCCGGCCTCACTTCCCCGAAAAAGTCGAAACTTCTGCCCAAATACTTCACCGTGGCGGAAGTGGAGCGCCTTCTGGATGCCGTGGAACCCTACTGGCGGAAAGCTCTGGCAACGGGGCTGGCAAAGGGGGAGGACAGCGCCGATTTTTCCGCGCTGCGGGACTCCGCCATTCTGGAGGTCATCTACTCCGGGGGCCTGCGCATCAGCGAGGCCGTGGGGCTGAATCTGGGAAGCGTGGATCTGGTGGGCGGAGTCATGCTGGTGAAGGGCAAAGGAAAAAAGGAACGGTACTGCGCGCTGGGGAGACCCGCGGAAAAGGCTCTCCGCGCCTATCTTGCCGCCCGCAATCTGCGCTCCTCCGACCGGGGCAAAACGGCCCCGCTCTTCCTCAATCAGGACGGCGGGAGACTTACGGCAAGGAGTTTTCAGCGCAACTTCAAATACTATCTTCTTCAGGCCGGACTTCCGCCGGATATGACGCCCCACAAACTGCGTCACTCCTTCGCCACCCATCTGCTGGACGCGGGGGCGGATCTGCGCAGCGTTCAGGAACTTCTGGGGCACGAAAATCTCAGCACCACGCAGATCTATACCCACATCAGCGCGGAACACCTGAAAAGCGTGTACGAAAAAGCCCACCCCAGAGCATGAACTTCTTTTTTTCAGTGGAAAGACCATGAAAGCAAAAAAAGCCTCATCCGCAAAGATTCCTCCCCCGCAGGGAGGTACGGAAACGCTTCCTTCTCCCGAAGGGACAACTCCCCCCCGCAGACCTCTTGCCTTCCTTGCGGAGATCTATGTCCTTTTCCTGACCTTCTGCCTGCCCCTCAAGTTCGGGACTCTCATCGGGGTGCCGGAGATCCCTGCCACCTACTGGGACAGTTTCGTGGGGATTTTCGCGGCCTCCTGGCCTGTGCTCACCTTTCCGGTATTCTCCGGTCTGGGGCTTGCTCTCACCTTGCTTTTCGCCTATCCCCGGAAATTCCGGTACCTTTCCATGACCGTTCTTGC
>JAGAEF010000067.1 GCA_017613255.1 Lentisphaeria bacterium | reverse complement strand
CGCTTCGAAGAGCGTGCAGGAACTGAAAACGAAGGAGAAAAGGAGGGAAAGAGAGAAGAGAAAACGCCGGATCTTTCCGGAAGAAAGGCATAAAGAAGGCGTGAGGGAAGAAGAGAACGCAAAGGCTCCTCCGACTGTTCCCGATCCGCTTTTCCCCATGCAGGCAGCTCCTTTTTTCCTGTTTTTTCTCCGGAAACCCCCTTATGTTTCCGCAATAAAAAAATAATATAGCACCAAAAAGAATATTTTTCAAGTTGAATATTGCACAATGGAGGAATATATTATGTGTTTATGAGCGATCCCGGAAAAAACGGAGCTTTTCCGGGGAAAAACGGAGCGGTCCATGAATATCCGGGAACTGGGAGAAAAAGCGGAGCAGTTTTTTCTGGAGATCATCCACGAAACGCGGCATGATTTCGCGGGAAACGCCTTCAAGGGGCTTTTGTTCCTTGCTTCGAGGGTGTACCGCAGGGCGGTGCAGATGCGGATCTGGATGTACGACAGAAGGGTGATCCGGAACCGGGCCATCGGCTGTCTGGTGGTGAGCATCGGCAACGTCACCTGCGGCGGAACGGGGAAAACCCCCGTGGTGGAAGTTTTTGCCAGAACGCTCAGCAGGAAGGGGCGGAAAGTGGCCATCCTCAGCCGGGGCTACCGGAGCAAGGACCGTTCCTTCTTCGACAAGATCGCCAGAAAATTTTCCTCCCGGAGAAACGAGGTCCCGCCCCGGGTGGTTTCCGACGGAAAGAATCTGCTTCTCAACTCCGAAAACGCCGGAGACGAGCCCTTCATGCTGGCCTCCAATCTGAAGAACGTGGCGGTGGTGGTGGACAAGGACCGGGTGAAGTCCGGGCTTTACGCCATCGACGAATTCGGCACGGATACCCTGATCCTGGACGACGGGTTCCAGTACTTGAAACTGCGCCCCCATATCAATATCCTCCTTGTGGACTCTACAGACCCCTTCTCCAATCACCACGTCCTGCCCCGGGGGCTTCTGCGGGAGCCCATCAAGAACATCCAGCGGGCGGACTATATCTTCCTCACCAAGTCCGACGGTTCCCCGAAGCTGAGGCATCTGAAAACCTTTCTCCAGCGGCAGAACCACCATGCGGAAATCATCGAGTGCTGTCACCGCCCCAAGTATCTGGAAGAGGTGTTCGACAGGGAGAAACGTCTGCCGCTTGCGGAACTCAAAAACCGGAAAGTGGCCTCCATTTCCGCCATTGCCAATCCCGCATCTTTCAATGCCTTCCTTTCCGAGCTGGGAAGCGTGATCGTCCTTGAACGGCATTTTGCCGACCACCACCGGTACAGCCAGCAGGAAATGATCGATTTTGTCAACGACGCGAAAAAATCGGGCGCGGAAATGATCGTCACCACGGAAAAGGACGCCGTGCGCATGCCCCGGCTGGACAGAAGAGATCTGCCCATTGTGTTCCTGCGGGTGGAGATCGATATCTTAAGCGGAAGGGAAAACTTCGACGAGTGCATTTCCCGCATCTGCTTCAATCTGAACCCCATGCCCGACCTGCGGTCCGGCCGGGACGGCGAAGCGGAAGCGCCGGAAACTCCGCCCGAATAAGGTTCTTTCCTGCACGGGAACAAAAAAATCCCCCTCCGGACCTGCCGGAAGGGGATTCTTTTTTTGACGGAATGCGTCGGAAAATCAGATCTTCTGATACTTCGCCCACTTGGGATCGTTCTTGAAGGCGGATCTGTAGTACTCTTTGAGTTTGAGCTTGGCTCCGGCGGCCTCGTCCACGATGACGGTGCAGTCGGGATGCAGCTGAATGGCGGAGCCGGAGATCATGCTGGTCATGGGGCCTTCCAGAGCCGCAGCGATGATGTTGGCCTTTCTTTCGCCGGTAACCAGCATGAGGAGCTTTTTGGCGTCGAGGACGGTCCCCACGCCCATGGTCAGAGCGCGGTTGGGCATCTTTTCGCCCTTCTTGGGGTCGAAATAGGGGCCGTTCTGGGCCATGGTGACCGGGGTGAGGTTCACCACTCTCGTGCGGGAGGAGAAGGAGGAGGTGGGCTCGTTGAAGCCGATGTGGCCGGAAAGCCCGATGCCCAGAAGCTGCAGATCCACGCCGCCTGCCTCTTCCATGAGTCTTTCATACTCGGCGCATTCGAAATCCAGATCTTCGGCCATTCCGTTTTCCAGATGGGTGTTGCGCTTGTCGATGTTGATGCGGTCGAAAAGGTGGTAGTTCATGTAGTAGCGGTAGGAGTTGCGGTCCTTGGCGGGAAGCCCCACGTATTCGTCCAGATTGAAGGTCTTGTACAGAGAAAAGTCCAGCTTGCCTTTCTTGTTCATGTCGGCCAGCTTGTGGTAGAGGTTCTCCATGGTGGCGCCGGTGGCCAGTCCGAGGGTGAGGTTGGGCTTTTCGATCAGGGCGTCGGCGATGATCCTTGCAGCCAGTTTTTCAGCCTTTTCGGCCGTCTTCATGATGATGACTTCCATTTTTCACTCCTTTTGTTGTTTTGCGGTTCGACAAAATTGTCCCGCTGTGAATATGGGGTATTTTTGTATTTTCAGATTCCGTAGAACTTCTTGGGGCCGTCGTAGCACATCTCCCGCATGAGCTTTTCCGCCGCGGAGGCGGGGAACTGCCCCCGGAGGACATGCTGGGCGATCACGTCGGAAAGCACCCGGCGGAACATTTCGAAACGGGAAGAGTAGGAAAGGATCTTCCGGGAATCCGAGACCATGCCCGCGAAATTGTAGAAAAGATCCACGCTTCCCACGTACTCCAGCTGTCTCCTCATGCCCACGGGGGTGTCGTTGAGCCACCAGGCGGACCCCAGTCTCACGTTTGCGCCGAAGGCTCTGGCAACGGTGGCCAGATCGGCCTGATGATGGGGATCCAGACAGTACAGAACCACTTTGAGCTTTCCGTCCAGACGGTTGAGGAACTTGCCCAGCGGCTTGACGATGTTCACCATGTGGTCGGAAACATCTCCTCCGGAATCGGGCCCCAGAGAGGAGAAAAGCGAGCTGCGGATATCCCGCACGGCGCCGATATGCATCTGGAAGACCCAGCCGGCCTTGGCATCCATTTCCGCGATCTTCGCGGTAAGGAAGGACATGAAGTCGTCCTTTTCCGCTTCCGTGAGCTTTTGGCCGCTTCTGGCCTTCCGGAAGGCGGCGTCGGCCTGCTCCCGTTTCGTTTCTCCGGAAAGGGGATACTCGATCCCGTGGTCGGAGGCCACCGCTCCGTTCGCCTCGAAGTATTCATGGGAGGCCTGCAGAACTTCCACAAGCTCGTCCACTCTTCCGATGGAGGCGTTGAACCGTTTCTCCAGTTTTCCGATGTAGTCGTTCCAGGAGGGGGCGAAGATGTTCACGGCCTTGTCCGGTCTCCAGGTGGGCCGTATCACGGTCCTGCCGAAGGAAGCGTTGGCTTCCTTGTGTTCCCCCAGAAGATCCACGGGATCGTCGGTGGAGCACATGCACTCGATGTTCTGTTCCTTCACCAGACCCTGCGGGCGTTTCCCGTCCGTGCCGAGGATCTTCAGAGACTCGTTCCAGATGGCCTCCGCGGTGGACCCGTCCAGCACGGCGTCCTTCATGCCCAACCCTCTGCGCAGATCCAGATGGATCCACTCATAGACCGGGTTCCCGATGAATTCCGGAAAGACTTTGGCCATGGTCAGGAACTTTTCCTTGTTGGAGACGTTTTTCCCGGTGATGTACTCTTCCGGCACGGAACGTTTCCGGAGCATTTCCCACACATAATGGTCGGTGGCGGCGCAGACCTGCCACAGATCGGGGTAGTTCTTATTGGCGGCGATCTCCGCCACATTGGCGTGATTGTGCACATCCACCACGGGGAGATTTTTCACGGTCTGGAAAAGGGCGAGAGCCGTTTCACTGCCCAAAAGGTATTTTTCGTCGAGAAAAGCCATTCTTCACTTCCTGTTTCTTTGATTATGCTTTTTCCGTCCCGAAGATCTTTCCGGGGGAGACGAAACGGATATTGCCGCCGCCGTCCTCGGTAAGTTTGGCAATGGCCTCATCCGGATTGTCGAAGCGGAAGACCACCACCGCGTTCCCGGCAATGGGGGTGGCGAAGGCATACAGGTATTCCACGTTGATGTTGTTTTTGGCCAGGGCGTCCAGAATGCCGCACATGCCGCCGGGCTTGTGGTCCACGAGAAGGGCGACCACTTCCGTGGTCTGCACGGCGAACCCCGCTTTGCCCAGAAGGTCTTTGGCCTTTTCCCAGTCCTTGGTGATGAGGCGCAGGATCCCGAACTCCTTGGTGTCCGCCAGCGTCAGGGTGGAAAGATCGATGTTGGCGTCGGCCAGCACCTTGCAGGCGTCGTTCAAAGATCCGGGGCTGTTGCGTCCTATGAAAATGGAAAGCTGCGTGAATTTCATTTTCTTCTCCGTTGTTGCGTCGGTTTGTTTTTACTTGTCCAGTTCCCGCTTGTCCACCACGCGCTTGGCCTTGCCTTCGCTTCTGGGGATGGAGTTGGGCGGCATGAGCCGGACGGAGGTGCGGATGTTGATGATCCTTTCGATGGCCTTGGCGAACTTGGCGGTGAGCTCTTCCATGGCGCTGACCTTGTCGCTGAACATTTCCGGCGTGAGTTCGATCTGCACTTCCATATTGTCCAGACCTTTCGCGCGGGTGAGGACGATCTGGTAGTTGGGAAGCGTCTTTTCCGCGTTCAGGATGGCCGTCTCGATCTGGGAGGGGAAGACATTGACGCCACGGATGATGAACATGTCGTCGCTTCTTCTTCCGATACGGGAGATGCGGCGGATGGTCCTTCCGCAGGGGCACTTTTCCGTCATGATGCTGGTGATGTCCCTTGTCCGGTAGCGGATCATGGGGATGGCCTCCTTGGAAAGGGTGGTGAGGACAAGTTCCCCTTCCTCTCCGTCGGGCAGGACTTCCAGCGTATCCGGATCGATGATCTCCGGATAGTAGTGATCCTCGAAGACGTGGAGCCCGTTCTGGTACTCGCATTCGCAGGCCACTCCGGGTCCGGTGATCTCGGAAAGTCCGTAGATGTCATACGCCTTGATCCCCGCGGACTCTTCGATGTAGCGCCGCATGCCTTCCGACCAGGGCTCCGCGCCGAAGACGCCTCTGCGGATAGGCAGGGAGCGCAGGTCCACGCCCATCTTGCCCGCCTCGTCGATAAGGTGGATGAAGTAGCTGGGGGTGCAGGTGATGGCGGTCACGCCGAAGTCCCGCATGAGCATGATCTGTCTGGCCGTGTTGCCTCCGGAGGCGGGAATGACCGCGGCTCCCAGACCTTCCGCTCCGGCATGAGCGCCCAGCCCGCCGGTGAAAAGCCCGTATCCGTAGGAGTTCTGCACGATATCCTCCTTGCACATGCCCACGGCGGCAAGGGAACGGCACATGGTCTGCTGCCACACGTCCAGATCCGCCTGCGTATAGGCCACCACGATGGGTTTGCCCGTGGTCCCGCTGGAGGCGTGGAGCCGGACGATGTCCTTGAGCGGTCTTGCGAAAAGTCCGTAGGGATAGGTGTCCCGCAGATCCACCTTCTTGGTGAAGGGGAGCTTTTTCACATCTTCCAGACTTTTGAAGGAATTCACGTCGAAATGGGCTTCGTCGAATCTCTGACGGTAGAGCGGCACGTTCTCGTAGGCGTTTTTCACTACGCGGATGAACCGTTCCAGCTGGATCTCCCGCATCTTTTCCTGCGGGATGTAGTCGCTTGCGCTTATCGGATTGTATCCGGGCGCGGGCACTCCTTTGATGGTGCTTGACATGTTCGGACCTTTCTTTTGGTGTATTTGCCGTACCGTCGGTTGTTACATTTCTTCCGCCTTGGCGAAGGCTTTGATGTTCTCTTCGGCGATCTCCCCCTTGAAGGATTCCCGGATCAGGCTTTCCCAGAGCGTTCGGGGGAACTTGAGGAATTTGTTGAGTTTCCCCAGCATGGCGATGTTCAGCATCTTGGAGGAGGCGATCTCTTCGGGGAAATCGGAGGGTTTGATGATGACGGTGCCGGAATTCAGCATCTTTCCGCACACTTCGATCTGATCTTCGGAGACGGCAAGCAGATAGTCCGCTTCCCCTTCCGGGATCATGGGACTGTATACTTTGCCGCCGAATCTCACGTCGCTGGAAACGGAGCCGCCCCGCTGGCTCATGCCGTGCAGTTCGCTCTTTTTTACGTCGAATCCCATGCGGAAGGCCGCAACGGTAAGCATATCGGAAGCCTTGATGATCCCCTGCCCGCCGATCCCGGCGAAAAGGACGTTGGTAAGTTTGCTTTTTTCCATGTTCTCCTCCTTATGCCTTCTTTGCCGCCTTGGCCAGTTTCTTCATCTGCAGGACGCAGGGACGGCGGGCGATGATGACGCCGATCTTGTTTTCGGCAAGATGGGTTTTCAGCATGGAGGCGAACTTTTCCTGCTCCGTGGTGGTGTTCACCACCTCCACGAACTCCATCCCGATCCCTTTGCAGACCGCCTCCAGATCCACCTTCAGGGCTTCGCTCATATCCAGATGCCGCCCGGTGGCGGGGTTTTCCTGCAGTCCGGTCATGGCGGTGGTGGAGTTGTCCAGAATGATGACCACATGCCCGGTGGCGGGGCGGTTGTAGGCCATTTCCACCAGTCCGGTAAGTCCGCTGTGGAGGAAGGTGCTGTCTCCTATGACGCTGACCACTTTCCTGGCCTCCTCTTCCGGAAGCGTGTGCCGCAGTCCCAGCCCGGTGCCGATGCTTGCCCCCATGCAGACGATGCTGTCGATGGCGGAGAAGGGGGGCATGAGCCCCAGAGAGTAGCAGCCGATATCTCCGGCAACGATGCACCCCAGATCCCTCAGCGTGCTGAAGGTGGCCCTGTGGGGGCATCCGGGGCAGAGGGCGGGGGGCCGGCCCGGCTTGGGCGGCTCTTCCGGAGTTTCGTCGCCGGCAATAAGTTTTTTCACTTTCGTGACATTGAGTTCGCCGAAGAGGAAAAGATCCTTCTTCTCCTCTACAGCAATCCCTTTGGCGCGGATCTTTTCGGCAAGGAATTTTTCCCCTTCCTCCACCGCCACGACCCGCTTGCAGGTTTTGACGAAGTTTGCGATCCTCTCATAGGGGAGGGGCCAGGTCATGGCAAGTTTCAGGATCTTTGCTTCGGGCGCGGCCTCTCTTGCGTGCTGGAAGGCCGCTCCGGAGGTGATGATCCCCAGTTCCGCCTTTTCGTCTCCAATGATTTGGACCAGATCGGAGGAATCGTTCCATGCGGCAAGGTCCTTCATCTTCTGGACCAGCTTCACATGGGCGGGCTTGGCGAAGGCGGGGACCATGCAGCGGGTCTTCACGTCCTTTTCGAAATGGCAGGCGGCGGGCTTTTCCGGCGTCTTGTGCAAATTCACGATCCCCTGAGAGTGGCAGACCCGGGTGGTCATGCGCAGAAGCACGGGCGTGGAAAACTTTTCGGAAAGTTCGAACGCCTTTATGGCCAGATCGTAGGCTTCCTGACTGTCGGAAGGCTCCAGCATGGGGATATGGGCGGAGGCCGCGTACAGCCGGTTGTCCTGCTCGTTCTGGCTGGAGGCCATGCCCGGATCGTCGGCGGAGACGATGACCAGTCCGCCTTTGGCTCCGATGTAGGCCAACGTGAACAGCGGGTCGGCGGCCACGTTGAGCCCCACGTGCTTCATGGTGACGATGCTGCGCCCTCCGGCAAAGGATACTCCGGAAGCCACTTCCAGAGCGACTTTTTCATTGGGGGCCCACTGGGCTCTTCCGCCCAGTTTGGAAAGGTGTTCCAGGATCTCCGTGGAGGGAGTGCCGGGGTATCCGGCGCCGAGGCTGACGCCGGAAGCGTACGCGCCGGCGGCAACGGCTTCGTCGCCGCTTAAGATCAAGCGTGTTTCGGACATGGATTCTCCTTGCATTAAGTTTTAAAAGCGGATCTTTTACCGATAATTTACCATGTTCCGGACGATTTTTCAAGATTTTTTCCCGGATTTTCAAAGGTTTTTCAAGAGGGGATCCCCCTTTTCGGCGCTTTCCGCTTTCCCCGGGGGCCTGTGCCGGAAAAAAGAAAACGGAAGACAAAATCTTCCCGGCAGAGAAAAGGCGCATTTGCTATTTTCTTTCCGGCGTGCTACATTATCCTCCGGAATCATCCGGCAAAAGAAAGGACAAAAATGGAAAAGAAAGCGGATCTCATCATCGTGGGCTGCGGCGGAAGAGGCATGGTATACTCGAACTACGTGAAACGGAACCCGGAACGGGCAAGGGTCGTGGCCGTGGCGGAACCCCGGGACTATTACCGCAACCTTGTGGGGGATCTGCACGGTATTCCGCCGGAAAGGCGGTTCCGCTCCTGGGAGGAGGCTGCCTCCCTCCCGAAATTCGCGGATGCCGTCCTCGTCTGCACGCTGGACGCCCTCCACGAAGCCCCTACGCTTGCCTTTGCGGAAAAAGGGTATCACATCCTTCTGGAAAAGCCCATAGCCCCCACCCCCGATGCCTGCCGCAGGATCGTAAAGAAGGTGAAGGAAACTGGTGTCCTCTTCGCCGTCTGCCATGTCATGCGCTACACCCAGTACACGCGGCAGCTCAAGGCCCTGCTGGATCAAGGCGTCATCGGGGACGTGGTCTCCATCCAGCATCTGGAGCCCGTGGGCCACTGGCACCAGTGCCACTCCTTCGTCCGGGGAAACTGGAGAAATTCCCGGGAGACCTGCTTCATGCTGCTGGCGAAATGCTGTCACGACGTGGATTGGCTGAGTTACGTCATGGGGCGGAAATGCCGCAAGGTGCACTCCTTCGGCTCCCTGTACGAGTTCCGGAAAGAAAAACAGCCCAAAGGCGCCGCGGACCGCTGTACCGACTGCCCCGCGGAGATCGAAAGCATGTGCCCCTATTCCGCACTGAAGATCTATCTCCGGGACCGCGTGGCCAGAAATCAGCGGGGCTGGCCCACGGACGTGCTGACCTCCGACGTGACCCCTTCCGGCGTGGCGGAAGCTTTGCGGAAAGGCCCCTACGGGAGATGCGTCTACAAGTGCGACAACGACGTGGTGGACAATCAGGTGGTGAACTTTTTCTTCGAAGGCGGCGCCACCGCCCAGATGGTCATGACCGCCTTCTGCAACGAAGGGGGCCGCCAGACGAGGATCTTCGGAACAAGGGGCTCCATCGTCACCGACAGCACCCTGATCCACATCACGGACTTTCTCACGGGGGAAAAGCGTTCCGTCGATACCAGAGTCGTCAACGACGGCAGCATGCTTTCCGGCCACGGCGGCGGCGACAGCGGAGTCATGGACAGCTTCCTGCAGGCCGTGGCCACGGGGGACGGAAAGTACATTCTTTCCGGCCCGGAGGAGACGCTGGAATCCCACCTCATGTGCTTCCTTGCGGAAGAATCCCGCCTGACCGGCGAGGTCAAAGAGGTGAAATAAGGCTTCTGCGGAAAGAGAGAAGCCGGACCGGGAGGAGATTTTTCTTTCCGGTCCGCTGTTTTTTTACGGGTGCTTGAGATCCGCAAGAATGGCAAGGATCTGGGGCAGAAGCTGTTTCTTGCGGCTCAGGATCCCCGGAAGAAGAAAGATCCCGTCGGGGAGAGCGTGCCACGGGAGACTGCGGATGACCGCTTCGCTTCCCAGAATGAGAAGCTCCGAATTTTCCCGCACGGCGTCGGTGACCAGAAGGGCGATGAAGTGGAGATTTTCCCGCTTCATGATCTCCTTCATGGCCTCCGCAAGAGCCTCCCTCCTTGTGTGGAGAAGCTCGAATTTCGTCTCCTCCACCTGGGAAAGGGAGAAAAGGAAATCGCTTTCCGCATAGGATTTCCGGTCGGACTCGATGACGTCCATGGGCCTGCTGGCCGCAAGGGGGGAGTTGATGCGGGAAAGCTCCTCCATGAGGGTATCCGCCTTGACCGAGGAGACCTTTTCCAGCCACTCCAGCATGAGTTTGTCCTGTTCCGCCGTGGTGGGGGATTTGAGGTTCAGCGTATCCGAAACGATGCCGCCCAGCAGGACTCCCGCCAGTTCCGGCGTGAGACTTTCCCCGGAACTTTTGAACATTCTTGCCACCAACGTACAGGTGCTCCCCACCACGTCCCCCGTGAACTTGATGGGCATGGCGGTGTGCATCATGCCGATGCGGTGATGGTCCACCACTTCGATGACCGGGATCTCCTCGATGCCGGGGATGCTCTGTTCCGGCTCGTTGTGGTCCACAAGGATCATGCGGTAGGGGGGAGGATCGGAAATGGTTTTCTTGCGCACTACCCCGGCAAATTTTCCCGCGGGATCCGTTACGGGGATCACGTCTTCCGGGTGGGAGAGGATGCGGCTTTTTATTCCGTGGACCCGGTCCCGCAGATTCAGCACGAAGTGGTCCGAACCGAACCCGAAATCCTCCACGGGAACGCTGAATTTGAGTCTGCGGATGACGGCGGCGGAATCGAAGGCGGTCCTCAGAATGCTCACCTTCTGGTTTTTCGCCTCCTTGAGGATCAATGGCTCGATGTTTTTCTCCCCGGTGACGATGAGAAGCCGGATCTTCTGCTGGAGCGCCACAAGGTGGATATCCGGGCGGTCGCCGGAAATGAGAGCGATCCGGTCGTGTTCGTCCGCAGGGATATGGGAAGTAAAACTGCTCATGCTCATGGCGGCCACATAAACCTGAAAATCCTGCTTCTTTTCCGGCTCGAATTCGGTAAGCGCCTCGCCTTCGATGACCTGCTTGATGAGGTTTATGGAGCTGTGGATCACTCTTCCGGCAAGTCCCGTGCCCGCGTCGATGTTCACGTCCAGAAGGCGGGAGAGCAGATTCATGGGACTGAGCATGCCCAGAAACTTTCCTTCCCGGTCGATGACGGGAAGCCGGGAGGCTCCCGACTGGTTCAGAAGACGCACCGCCGACAGCAGCGGGGTCCCCGCCGTGATGGTGGGCACGTCCGTTTCCATGATGTCGGAAAAACGCAAATAGACGTCGCTGCGGGATTCCGGCGGCTTGAGATGGAATCTCTGGAAAAGGAATTTCGCCCGTTCCGGCAGGATCCCGGGACAGACGCTCTGGATGTTGGCTGCCCCCTGCCGTCTTCTCAGTTCCGCAAGGGCGTAGGAGGAGGCAAGCGTATCGATGTCCGGATTGCGGTGCCCCGTCACGAAGATCTTCTTCACGTTCTCTTCCATTGTTCCTCCTTTTTTCGTTCCTATAATTTACACTTCCGCGAGCCGGATTGCAAGGATATTTTCCCTCTTTCCTTGCAATTCCTCTTTCCTCGGCTATATTATGCGATACCACCAAAGAGGAGGAAATATCATGAAGACCCGTTCCCTGTTCGGCAGAAAATTCCTTGCGCTGGAAGAGCGCGTTCTGGAGCTGAAACTTTCCGCAACGGACGTGCTGGTGAAGGTCCATGCCTGCGGCGTCTGCGGGACGGACCTCAACTTCCTGCGGGACTATGAGGAAGACTGGATGCCCCTGGGCCACGAGATCGCCGGAGAGGTGGTGGAAAAAGGGAAATTGGTCACCAACGTGAAACTCGGGGACTTCGTCACGGTGGAGGATTGCTCCATGTGCGGGAACTGCATCGACTGCAAAAGCGGACACGTGGAACTGTGCCGGGAGATGCATACCCTCAACGGCATTCCCGGCATGGGCGAATATGTCCTTGTGAACTGCGGCAACGTGAACGTCTATACCGGGCTCTCCCCGGTCCACGCGTGTCTTACCGAACCCCTTGCCGTGGCGCTTTCCGCCGTGGCAAAGGCGGATATCCCTCTGGGCGGAAGCGTGATGATCTTCGGAAGCGGCCCCATCGGGCTTCTTACCGCCGCCGCGGCAAAGATCCGGGGGGCGGGCTTCGTGGGGATCACGGGACGGTCCGCCAAGACTCCCATGAGCAGGGCGCGGCTTCTTCTGGCGGAAAAACTGGGGTGCGATCTCGTGGTAAAGACGAAGGAAACGGATCTTGTTTCCGAAACGCGCAAACGCTTCCCCAAAGGCGTGGACCGGGTGATCGTCACCTCCCCGCCCGCAAGCGTGCCGGACGCCTTCGAGATCATCCGCTTCGGCGGCATCATCACGCTTCTGGGCTTGAGTTTCGCCGGGGACAGCGTCATTCCTCTGGACGTCAACAAGGCGATCTTTCACAAGACGGTCATCAATACCGCCTTTGCCGAACCCGCGATCAATTTCCCGCTGGCAACGCAGCTCATCAAGTCCGGCAGGGTGGATGCCTCCCTTTTCCAGACCCATACCTTCTCCTTCGGAGACGCAAAGGAGTTTCTGGGAAAGAATCTGGACGGAAGTCTTCCCGTCATCAAAGGGGTGTTCCTGCCCTTCTGAAAAGGGTTTTCAGTTCCACAGAACGCCGGAAACGTCCGAGGGGACCCTCCACTCGTCGGGGGAGAGGGCAATTTGGTTGGCGTTCACCCCTTCCGGGGAGGCGCTGCGCTTGAACTGCTGGGTGAAAAAGCGCCGCATGAAGATGGCGTAACAGCGCTCTATCTCTTTCGCCCCGTACTTTTTCCCCAGAACGGCTTTGGCAAGGAAGAGGATTTTCTCCTTCCCGCATCCCCAGTGACAGAAGGCGTGGATGAAGAAGTCGTGGATCTCGTAGGCTCCCAGGATCTCTTCGGTACGGTGGCCGGGAGCGTCCTTGCCGGAAGAGGGAAGCAGTTCGGGGCTCACGGGGGTGTCGATCACGTCCTGAAGGATCTTTGCCGCCTTCGGGAGCCTTTCCATCTCTCTTTTGAGAAGCACGGGAATGACGCTTTTCATGACGGCGGAATTTACGTTGTACATGGCCATCTGGTCGCCGTTGTAGGTGCACCAGCCCATGGAACTTTCGGAAAGGTCGCCTGTGCCGATGACAAGCCCCTGCTCCTTGTTGGCAAGGTCCATGAGGATCTGGGTGCGTTCCCGGGCCTGCGCGTTCTCATAGACGGCGTCATGCCGTGTCTCCTCGTGTCCGATGTCCCTGAAGTGCTGACGGCAGGCGTTCACGATGGGAATGGTTCTTACATCCGCCTGAAGTTTTTCCGCCAGAAGAAGGGCATTGTTTTTGGTGCGGGAGGTGGTGCCGAACCCGGGCATGGTGACCGCAAGAATGGACTTTTTGGGCAGGCCCGCCAAGGCGCGGACCCGGTCCAGGACAAGGAGGGCAAGGGTGGAATCCAGCCCGCCGGAAATCCCCAGAACCATCTTTTTCGCCCCCGACACCTTCATGCGGTGGGCAAGGGCGAAACTCTGGATGGAGAGCGTTTCCTCCGCAAAGAAACGTCTTTCTTCCTCCGTTTCCGGAAGATAGGGGGCGGAGGAAAGACACGCGTAACGCAGGTCCCTGGCCTCCGGAAGCGGGGAAAGAGGAACCTTTTCCATTGGGGAAGCGGATGCTTTTCCCGATTTCCTGCGGAGGAACCGGAGCGATTCCAGATCCGCGTCGGCAAAGGAAAGCGCACTTTCCGTGTGGAGGATCGGGATGGAGGAGAGGATTTTCCCGTCGGAAGCGATCAGGGAAGCCCCGGAACGGACTCGGCCCGCGGTGGATTCTCCCGCACAGCCGGTAAGCACGACACAGCAGCAGTGATTTTCCCTTGAAAAGTTTTCCGCAAAGGCGTGAAGAGCCTTTTCTCTCCCCGGAACGGCGGAAGTTTTTCGGGAGATGAAGACGATGTCCGCTCCGGAATACCCGTTCCCCGTATACAGGGAGAAGGTGAGGCTGCCTGCATCGAAAAGGGCGGCTTCTCCCCTGTTCCCGTCGGCGTTTCCGGCGGGGAAGAGGGCGGGGGAAGCAAAAAATCTCGCATCGAAGTCAGGGGAGGGGATCACGCCGCGGATCTTTCCCTCCTGCGCAACGATGAAACAATCGAAAACGGAATTTTCCGCGCAGACGGGGGCACCGAAAACGACCGCGCACTCCCCGGATGCCGCAGCGATCTTTTCCGTCTCCTTTTCCGCCTCGCGCAGGAGAGAAGCCTGAAAGAAGAGTTCGCCTGCGCTCTCCCCGGCAAGGGCAAGGGAGGGAAAGAAGACAATGGAGGCTCCTCCCGAAACGGCCTTCCGGTACAGACGGAGGATCTCTTTTCCGTTGCTTGCGACATCTCCGGGCGTGATCTCCGGGGAACAAACACTCGTCCTGAAAAAACCGAACATGACCAGCCTCCTTGCTGAGAAGTTATTTTTCCTTCTTCGGCTCTTCGGGTTTCCGGACGGTCACTTCCAGAGAAAGCACCTTTCTCTTTCCCGTGGCCAGCACCCTGAACGCCAGATTTTCGTATTCGAAGGATTCACCCTTTTCCGGGATCTTGTTGAAGATCTCCTGCACCCAGCCGTTGAGGAGGACCATTTCGGACTGGATCTTTACGCCGAAGAAGTCGCAGAATTCGCTCAAGTGCACGGAAGCATCCACCTTGTATACGTTCTCCCCGGTCTTTTAGAACAGAAGTTCCACATCGTCGTGCTCGTCCCAGATCTCGCCCACAAGCTCCTCCAGCACATCCTCCATGGTGACGATCCCCATGGTCCCGCCGAACTCGTCCAGCACCACCGCCACCTGCACCTGCTTCTGCTGAAGCTTCCGCATGAGGGCGCTGATCTTTTCCCCCGCGAGCACGAAAATGACCGGAGTGATGATCTCCTTCACGGGCTTTTCCGTTATTCCGGACTTTCCGAAGAAGTTCTTCAGATGAACGACTCCCACGATATGGTCGATGTTCTCCTCATAGACCAGAAGCCTCGAATACTTGGATTCGTCGAAAAGACGCGCGAACTCCTCTCTGGAGGCGGTGACGGGCAAAGCGTCCAGCTTCACCCGGGGCGTAAGGATGTCCTTGGCCTCCCGGTCGGAAAATTCGATGGCGTTGCGCAGAAGCTCCCCCTCGTTCTTGTTGATGGAGCCCCCCTGCTGGACTTCGTCCACCATCATGAGAAGCTCCGTCTGGGAGATCTTGCTGCCCGTGTTCAGTCTCAAGACCTTCGTCAGAAACTTTTTCCAGCAGGAAAAGAGGAAATTGACCGGGGAGAACACCCAGATGAGGAACTGCAGGAAGGGCGCGGAAAGGATGGCAAAGGTCTCCGCGCAGTCCTTGGCGATGCTTTTGGGGGAAATTTCGCCGAAAATGAGGATGAGAACGGTCATGAACACCGTGGAAATGGTCGTGCCCAGATTTTCCCCGAATTCCTTGACGAAGACCGAAGTGGCAATGGAGGCGGCGGCAATGTTCACCACGTTGTTGCCGATGAGAATGG
>JAGAEF010000066.1 GCA_017613255.1 Lentisphaeria bacterium | reverse complement strand
CGCTGGGGAGAGGAGTACCAGGAGGAGCTTTTGGCCGCGGCGCTGGAGGAGACCTTCGAGAACCCCCGCTACTGCGGCATCGTCTTCTGGCATTTCGCGGACGCCAAGACCCATATCGCCGCCAATACTTCCAGCGTCCTCACCCGCCCCAGAGGGTATAACAACAAAGGACTTCTGGATGAGTACCGCCGCCCGAAACAGGCGTGGAGACGGGTGGGGGAGATCCTGAAAAAAAGAGGGTTCGACGGGTATATGGCGCCTCCTCCCGAAAAGAAAAATTGAGGGAAACCCTTTTTTTTGTTTGCAATCCGGCTTTTTGCCGTTACATTATTTCCGGAAAAAAGTCGGGAAAGAGTTCGGCGGGACGGCATCCGCCCAAACCGGATAAAAAACATAAACACTTATCCACATACACACTTTGGAACAAGAAAGGCAGAAATGAAAGTTCTTACGGAAAAACCCGCATGCAGTGTCGAATTTTCCGCACTGGAAAAAAACATCCTTCATCTGCGGATCACTCCGCCCCGCCGGGAAGGGTACGTCAACGGTCTGGAAAAGTACGGCTTCTATGAGACTCTCCCCGGAGACCCCGAGGCCGTGGAAAAGGAGGACGAAGATTTTTGGACTCTTTCCACCTCCCTGTGTACGCTCAAAGTTTCCCGCAGGGACGGGACGATCACCTTCTGCGACGGCAAAGGAAATCTCCTTCTCCGGCAGGAGAAACTGGAGTTTTCCCCCCGGGAGGTTTCCGCCGTATTCGAAGCGGATGAAAAAGAGGATTTCGCCGGATTCGGGGACGTCAGCAGGGAACACTGCTGGTACCGGGGAAAAAAGGTCAACTGTTTTCTTGCCAACGTGAAGTCCTATATAGCCTCCCCCTTCTTCTTTTCCACGAAGGGCTACGCGCTTCTGGTGAACACCACCTTTCAGACCGTCTTCGACATGGCCTGCACGAGGAAAGACCGGATCTCCTTTGCGGACGGAAGCGGCGTATTCGATATTTTCCTTTTTGCCGCGCCGGACTGCAAAAGCCTCGTTTCCCTCTACACGCGTCTCACCGGAAGACCCAAGCTTCCGCCCGTGTGGAGTCTGGGCCTGTGGCATATCTGCAACAATCTGTGCAATGCCCGGGACACGGTGGAAGAGGGGTTGCACTACCGGGAAAAGGAGATCCCCTGCGACGTCATCGGTCTGGAACCGGGCTGGATGGGGCAGGATTACGATTACGGCACGAAAAAGAACTGGGATCCGGTGAAATTCCCCCACATGATCCAGCAGTTCAAATTCCGGAACCGGACCTTTCTGGACGCCCTGAAAAACGGCATGGGCTTTCATTTCGAGCTCTGGCTGTGCGAGGACTATGACCTCACCTGGGAGGAGGAGCGCAGGATCCACTCCGAAACGAAGAAGGTTTCCGCAGGCATGCTGGACAACGAGGAGTTCGATACCCATCTTCTGAACCCCAGCATTCTGGATCCCACCACCATTCCGGAGGAGCCCTGGTTCGAACACCTGAAAAACTTCGTGGATTTCGGCGCGGACTTCTTCAAACTGGACGCCGCCAAACAGGTCATTCCCCACCCCGACCGGCACTACGCCAACGGCATGGACGACGAGGAGTGCCACAATCTCTACTGCCTCATGCTCATCCGGCAGATGTACGAGGGCTTTGCCTCCTACACCAAACGCCGTCCGCTTGTCTTCAATCCCTGCGGCTGGACCACCTTCCAGAAATACGCCGTCACATGGACCGGGGACACCGGAGGCAGGCAGGGGACCCTTACGGGCATGATGAACACCGCCATGCTGGGACACGGGATCGTCACCAACGACATGGCCGCCAACGAGGAGTACGGGATCCATTTCGGCTATCTCCTGCCCCTGAGCCAGATCAACAACTACTCCAGCTACAAGATGCCCTGGCTCTGGGGCAAAAAGATTCTGGAACTGCACAGATTCTATTCTTCGCTGCGTTCCCGGCTGATCCCCTACCTTTACTCCTCCCTGCGGGAGACCACCCTTTCCGGGCTCCCCGTTCTCATGCCGCTCTGTCTGGAATTCGAAAACGATCCCGCCTGCCGGAACGTGAAGAACGCCTATCTTTTCGGGAACAGCCTTCTGGTGGTCATCTACGAAAAGGAGACCTATTTCCCGGAAGGCAAGTGGCAGGACTTCTGGACAGGAAAGATCCACCAGGGGAAAAAGACGGAAACGATCTCCTGGCCGGAGAACAGGGCGGGCGGGCTCTTCCTGCGGGAAGGCGGGATCGTTCCCATGGGACCTGTTCTCCAGTACCGGTCCGAACGCAAGGTGGATGAGCTGGAATGGCGTCTTTTCCCCGGAAGGAAGGAGACAAGTTTCACCTATTACGAGGACGACGGAGTCTCCTTCGATTTCGAAGAGGGCAAATATGCGCTTACCGTCCTGAAAATGGAAAGAAACGACGATTTGATCCGCATTCATCTGGAAAACACCTATGCGGGGATCCCCTCGGAGGTGAAGAAGTCTTCCTTCCGCATCGTCTGCGAAAAACGGCCTGTCCGCATCCTTTCCTGCGGGCAGGAGATACCCTTTGCGTACGACGAAGCGCGCGGGGAGGTTTCCGGAGACTTTGCCGGGTACGGCGAAACACTTCTTTATCTGCGCTGAAAAAAAGGAGAGATCATGGATAAGGTCTACAACAATCTGGAGCGGCGCATCACGCCTGACGACGCCCACTATTTCTTCGGCTATTTCGACAAGTTTTCCTGGAATTCCAAGGGAGAGCATCTCATTCACAAAGTCCCCTTCGCCTCCCGCCAGCCCCGGTTCGGGGAGGCCGCGGAGATCGGGATCCTCCGGGAGGGCAAATTCGAGAAAACGGCCGAAACGCTTGCATGGAACTGGCAGCAGGGCTCCATGCTCCAGTGGTTCGATGACGATACGATGATCTGGAACGACGTGGAAGAGGATCATTTCGTGGCCCGTCTTTCCGACGGACGGACCTTTTCCCGCCCCGTCTACACCCTTTCCCCGGACCGGAAATACGCCCTCAGCGTGAATTTTTCCCGTCTGGACGTGGAACGGCCCGGATACGGCTACCCGGGCTTGTTCGATCCCTCCATGGAGTATGCCTATCCCCCGGACGACGGCATTTTCCTCATGGATCTGGAAAGCGGGGAAAGTACGCTCGTCATCTCTCTGGAACGCGTGGTGAAGGAGTTCCCCGAATTCGGCATACAGGAGGGGATGAACTGGTTCAATCACCTTCTCTTCTCCCCCGACGGGAAAAGGATCGCCTTCATCCACCGCTTCCGGCAGTTCCATCCCGGAATCCGCGGCGGAAGAAGGGTCTATCACACAAGGATGTTCACCGCCAACCGGGACGGGAGCGATCTAAAAATCCTTCCCATCGACTATCACGCTTCCCATTACACCTGGAAGAATGCGGAACAGCTCATCATTTATGCAAGACACTATATCGGCGGGGACAACTACCGCATCTTCACGGTGGGGAAGGATACTTCGGAGGTCCTCGTCCCCTTTGGCAGACTCCCCACCAACGGCCACTGTTCCTACTCTCCCGACGGGAAGCTTTTGCTTACCGACTCCTATCCCGACTCCCATGACATCCGGGAGCTTGTCCTTTACGATCCCAGGAAGGATGCAAGGTATTCGCTGGGAAGATACTATGCCCCGCCCATCCTGCACCCCACCCGCTGCGACCTGCACCCCCGCTGGTCTCCCGACGGGAAAAGGATCTCCTTCGACTCCTTCCATGAAAAATTCCGGGGGACCTATGTCATCGACATCCCCGAGGAGGTCTTATGCTGAATCTGGACGGACTTTGGGAATTTGCCCTGACGGAAAGGGGGGAGGAATCCCCCGTTTACGACTCCTTTGCCGCCGTGCCCGGCTCTTTCGACGCCGTCGGACTGGCCTTCAACAGAAGAGTGATCGGGAACTACCGCAAGCGTGTTGCCTTTACCGGGAAAATGCGGCTCAAAATCGGTTCCTTCGGGCTCCATATCCGGGTGTTTTTCGATGGAAAATTTTCCGGGGAAAGCTACTTTGCCTGGTCCCCCTTCGAAACGGTCCTGGATGGGGGAGAGGAGGAACACGAGCACGTTCTGGAGCTCAAAGTCGACAATTTCATCGAGGGGCACCCTCTTTTCATCGACCGGTACGATTTCTACGGTTTCGGCGGCATTTTCGACCATGTGACGCTGGAGGAGGTGCGTGAAAAGGAAGTGGAAAGCATCCGGATCCACACGCTGGACCATGTTACCGGCGAGATCGCCCTCCGGGTGGAAAGCAAGGCGGACTTCCTGCGTATCTCCTTCGACGGCGGAAAGGCGAAAAAATATCCCAACACGGGAGAAATTCTGCGCCTCAAGGTGCCCTCCTTCCGTCTGTGGACGCCGGAAACGCCCTTCCTGCACAGGATCACCGTCAACGAAAAGACCGTGGAGTTCGGAGTCCGCACGCTGGACTGGAAGGGGTCTCACCTTCTGCTCAACGGGAAAAGGATCAAGCTAAAGGGCGTCAACCGGCACGAAAGTCATCCGGAGTTCGGCGCGGCCACCCCGGAATCCCTGATCCTTTCCGACCTTCTCCGGATCAAAAAGGCGGGGTTCAACTTCATCCGGGGCTCCCACTATCCCCAGAGGGAGTTTTTCTTCCGCTGCTGCGACCGTCTGGGGATCATGGTCTGGGAGGAACCCCTCTCCTGGGGCAACCGGGAAGAAGAGCTTTCTCCCCGGTTCCTGGACGCATTGGCTCAGCAGCTGGCCCTCACCATCCGCACCTCCTACAATCACCCCTCCCTTGTGATCCACGGCTTCCTCAACGAGTGCGCCAGCGATACGGACGGAGGGGTGGCCGCCGTGAAACGCATGATGGAAGTCTGCCACAGGGAGGACCCATCCCGGCCGGCGACTTTCGCCTCCAACCGGGTCCGGAACGACCGCTGTCTCCCGCTGGTGGACATCCTTGCCATGAACGTCTATCCCGCGTGGTACGGAACGGAAAAGCTTTCCGGGATCAAAAGCGCGCTGGACGCCTATGCCGAAGAGTTCAAAAGCATGGGAAAACCCATGGTCATCAGCGAGATCGGGGCGGCGGCAATGTACGGAAACCACAGCGAGGAGCCCTGGACCCCCTGGTCGGAGGAGTTTCAGGCGGAATATTTCTGCAACACCGTTTCCGCCGTCCGGGAGAACCCGCTCTGGGACGGCTTCATGCTGTGGCTCTACTGCAACGCCAACACCTATACGGAAACCGTGTACAAGACCGCCCGGCCGAGAGGATTCAACAACAAGGGGCTTCTGGACGAATACCGGAGACCCAAACTTGCCTGGCGGGAAGTGAAGAAACTTCTTGCGGAGTCCGGAAAGGACTGCTGAAAAAACAAGGCCCTTCCGGCACGTCCGGAGGGCCTTGTTCTGCGGGGGAAGAGGAAAAGCTCTTACTCCATTCCCTCTTTGTTCCCTTCATTTCCTTCCTTGTTTCCGCCGTCGTCCTTTCCGGATTTGTCGGCATCTTTGTCTCCGGATTTTTCCTCGGGCTTTTCTTCAGCCTTGGGGGGCGGCGGAGGCGGCGGGGGTTCCGGAAGGAGAAGCTGGCCCTTGTCGGGGATCTCCCCGGACAGGGACAGTTTCGACACGCTTTTGAGCTTGAAGGTCTTTTCCTTGATCTTGGTGGGGAAGAGCTTGAAGACAAGCGTGAACTCTCCCTCCGCGGAGGGGACGGCGAAAAGAAGTCTGTGGGGAAGCGTTCCGTCCATATCCCGGAAATTCCAGGTGATGCCGGAGTAGGGTTTGTCCCCTTCCGCAACGGCGATGCAGTCGTACTCCTTGCCGGAGGAATCCGCAAGGGCGAAATCGTGGATGCTCAACGACCGGCCCTTGTCGGGCTGGAAGATGATCTGCACGTAGTGGGAGTTCCGGCTTTCCCGCATGGTCCGCGTGGGGTCCTTGATCTCCGGCTTGGTACTGCATGCTTCCGCGGCAATGATCCTGCCGTAACGGAAAAAGAGACTCGTTTTCTTTACCGGCGCGGGGGCGGCGGCCTGCTCCTGTCCGGAAACGATCAGAGCGACCGTTCCCATGAAAATTGCCGCAAGGATATTTTTCATGATCCGTTCCTTTTTTCTTGTCCGGGCGGATTTCTTCTTCCCTTGTCCGGGAGTTGCCGCCCGTTTTCTCCTATTTACAGTAGCGCAGATTTTCCATTAATCAAACCCTCAACGCAAAAGAGAAGAGATTTTTCCCTCTTTTTCTTCCCCGCAAAGGGAGTTACTTTCCGTCCTTCTTTTTCAGGATCCTGTCGAAGGCGGAAAGTCTCTCGTTAAAGTATTCCAGAGCGGCAACCACGGGCGCCCGGGTGGTGAAGTCCACGCCCGCATCCTTCATGATGTCCAGAACGTCTTTGGAGCCCCCCGCCTTGAGGAAGTCAAGATAGGCTTCCGTATTCCCCGCAAGGATGTTTCTGGACAGTGCCACCGCCGCGGAAAAGCCCGTGGCATACTTGTACACATAGAAACTGCGGTAGAAGTGGGGGATCCTGGACCACTCGGAGGCAATGAGTTTGTCCGCCTTCACGCTTTTGCCGTAATAGAAGGTGTTGAGGTTGTAGTAGATCTCATCCAGCTTGTCGGCGGTAAGCGGCACGCCTCCGGCCGCCTCGTCGTAGATCTCCCGCTCGAATTCCGCAAACATGGTCTGGCGGAACAAGGTCCCTCTGACCTCGTCCAGAAGCTGGTTCAGGAGATACGCGCGCACCTTGTCCGAGGGAGCGTTTTTCATCAGGTATTCGTGAAGCAGGATCTCGTTGGTGGTGGAGGCCACCTCCGCCACGAAGATCCGGTAGTAGGCGTAGTGGTAGGGCTGGCTGGCGTGGGAAAGGAAACTGTGGATGGAGTGCCCCATTTCATGGGCCAGCGTGGAGACGCTGTTGAGATCGCCCTTGAAGGTCATGAGAATGTAAGGGAGACTCCCGTAACAGCCGCCGGAATAGGCACCGGAACGCTTGCCCCGGTTCTCCTCCACATCCATCCATCTTTCGGAAAAGGCCTTTTCCACGATCCTGCCGTACTCTTTCCCCAGAGGAGCGAGCGCCTCCTTCACGTACCGCACCGCTTCCGGCCACGTAACACGCTCATCGCATTCGGGGATGAGGGGATTGTAGATGTCGTACATATCCAGCTTCCTGAGGGAAAGCTCCCGGGCGCGGATCTTCATATATCTGTGCAGATATCCGATCTTTTCGTGCACCGCGTCGATGAGGGAATCATAGACGCTCAAGGGGATGTTGTCGGAAAAGAGAGAGGCGCTTCTTGCACTGCCAATGTTCCGCAGTTCCGCCAGAAGGATGTTCTTTTTCGTGTTGGCGTAAAGGGTGGAGGAAAGCGTGTTGCGGAAGGCGCGGAAGGTCCCGTGAAGAGCCTGAAAGGCGCTTTTGCGCACGCGGCGCAGGGGGGACTGCATGAGGGTGATGTAGTTCCCGTGGGTGACCTCCGTCTTGCCGCCCTTTGCATCGCGGATGGAGGGGAAGCGCAGGTCGGCGTCGTTGAAGGCGGAAAAGATGCCGGAAGAGGCCCCCAGCACGTTCCCGCTCCGGGCAAGGATTTTTTCCTCCGGGGAGGAGAGGATGTGGGGCCGGTAGCGGGCTTCGTTGTCCAGAGAGCGCTTGTAGAAGGCAAGACTTTTGTGCCTGCGGAATTTTTCGAAGGTTTTTTCGTCCATGGAGGAAAGTTCCGGGGAGAACCAGGCGCATTGCGCGGAAAAGACCGCCGCCTTTTCGCTGATGCGGTCCAGACGGGCCTTGTTGGCCGAGTTCGTGGTGTCCTCGTCGCTTTTCAGATGGGCGTAGGTGAACAGACGGTCCAGAACCATTTCGAAGTCGTCGGAGGCCTTGTAGGCGTCCCGCAGCGTTTCCGGGGACTCTTTCAGACGCCCCTTGAAGGCGAGAAACTTTTCCAGAAGCTTTTCCAGTGAGGCGAACTCCTTTTCCCACGCCTCGTCGTCGGGGTATAATTTCGCAAGATCCCAGCTCAGGGCGGGATCCACTTTTTCACGTGTCTTGATCTTTTCCATTTTTCTCCTTTCGGGGTATGCCATACTATATACCGCAAAAAGGGTTTTTGCAAGAGGAGTTCCCGGGGAAATTTTGGGGGAAGGGGTTTGAAAAGGGCGGGAACGGTGGTATATTAGAGAAACGGTTCTTCCGTCGTTTTTTTGCGGGAGAGTTCCGGCGGAACCCAAGGAGAACAGTATGGCCATGTACGACTTTCGGAAGAAGGACTCTTCCCCGGAAAAGGGGAAAGTCCTGCCCTATACGGACAAACCCTTTCTGGATGCGCCGGAGGATTTTCACTTTGCCATCATCGCCGACCGGGGCGGAAGCGAAAGAAAGGGGTTTTTCGGGGAGACCATGAAGGCGTTGAACCTTCTGCGTCCCGAATTCACCATCTGCGTCGGCGATCTGGTGGAAGGGTGCAACGGCCTTCACGGCGGAAAAGAGGTTGCGGAAAGGACCATAAAGGAACAGAGCGACGAACTGGAAAAGTTCATCGCTTCCCTGGATATGCGCTTCTTCTATGTGGTGGGGAACCACGACATCTTTCTGGGCTGGCCGGGGAACCGCATCGGCCATGACGCCAGCAAGGCGGAATGGGTGAAACGACACGGGAAGGATACCTACTACGACTTCATGTACAAGGACTGCCATTTCGTCTGTCTGGACTCCATGGAGGGGCGGGACGGAAGAGTGCCCGTGCAGGGGATCACCGACGAACAGTACGCCTGGGCGCTGAAGAGCCTGAAAGAGCACGCAAACGCCCGCTGGACCTTCCTTTTCGTCCACATGCCCATAGACTGGACCAGCGACAAGTTCCTTGCCTTCGAACGGGAGATCAACTCCATAAACTACACCCTTTTCTGCGGCGACTGGCACAATCACGTGAAAGCGGTCCGGCACGGGAAGAACTGCTACATGCTGGGGACCTGCGGCGGCGGATTCGATTACGGAGTCGTCCGGGACGATCTGCGCTACGGGATCATGGATTCGGTCACCTGGGTCACCGTCACCTCCAGGGGCCCCGTCATCGCCAATCTCCAGCTTTCCGGCATCCACGGGGACGAGATCCAGCGCTGCAGCACCACGAAAGGATGGATCGAGACCCCTCTGGACTATCCCGATCACCGGAGTGTTTACGACGGAAACGATGCGGAAGGCACGGGGGACGGCAGTTACGACTGGCATTTCCGCCACGCCATGATCCTGCGCAACGACGCCATCGTGGTCAAGCCGGATGTGGTCATTGCCGGAGACGGGATCATCCACCGCTGGGGCGGCTTCTGGTGGTACGGCGACAAGATGTACCCCCGGCCCCCCGAACTGGATACGCCCTTTTTCAACGAACACAGGGTCCTGAACATGGGTTTCATCGGGGACGGGAACGAAAATCTTTTGTGGCGGATCCGTCACGGGGAGCTGGACGAGACCTCGCCGCAGTACATCATCCTCCACATCGGTTCGGAAAACCTGAAGAAGGGGGATTCTCCGGAAAAGACCGCGGAAGGGATCGTGCGCAACGCCAAAGCCCTCAAAAGCGCTTCTCCCTGCGCCGTCATAAGAGTGCTTTCCCCGCTGGAAGAGGTCCCGGGAAGGAAGGAAACGCTTGCTCTTCTGGAAAAGAAGCTGGAAGGGGAGAAGGATATGCAAGTGCTGGATCTTTCCCAAATGTATGCTTCCGGCGGCGAGCGGGCTCTGGAAGCGTATTTCCTCGAGGATATGAAAACGTATTCCGTCTCTCCCGGAAAATAAATTCACTTTTTTTCGGGGCGTTCTTGCAAAAGAGGGCGGAAAAGAGTATATTAGCGGCAGTTCGGCTTTGAGCAACTGCGAAAGGAACAGCATGGACAACAAGTTATCCAAAGCTCTGAAGGAGCGCGTCCTCATCTTCGACGGCGCCATGGGGACGGAGCTCTACAAGCGCAATTTCTTCATCAATACCTCCTTCGAGAACCTTTCCCTCACTTCTCCCGGGATCGTCCGGGAGATCCATGAATCCTACCGGAAGGCAGGCGCGGAGGTGCTCACCACCAACACCTACTGCGCCAATTTTCCCCAGCTCAACAAATTTCTTCTGGGGGACAAGGTAAAGGAGATCAATGCTGCTTCCGTGCGCATTGCCCGGGAGGTGGCGGGGGAAGATCTTCTTGTGGCGGGCTCCGTGGGCCCCGTGGGAGAGTTCCTTGCGGGAGACGCCAAGGGGGATCTTTCCCGCATCGTGGAATATCTTTCCCGGCAGATTTCCGCCCAGCGGGAAGAGGGGGTGGATTTCCTCATTTTCGAATCCCTGCGCCATCCCGGTGATCTGGAAGCATTGCTCATGACCATGAAGGAGTTTCCCTCCCTGCCTTTCGTCACCAGTTTCGCGCTGGATCCCGCCGATCCCGTCTCCTCGGCAAAAAAGGCCGTGGAGATGATCGCCAGGGCCGCCGGAGCGGAACACGCCCCGGATGCGGCGGGACTCAACTGCGGCATGGGGCCGGAAGGCATGCTGGGCGCTCTGGAGACCATTCTGCCCCAGAGTCCGCTTCCCCTGATCGCCCAGCCCAACGCGGGCATGCCCAAGCGGGTGGACAACCGGATGATCTATATGTGCAGTCCCGAATACTTCACCACCTACGCCGTGCGCATGCTCCAGCTGGGGGCAAGAGGGCTGGGCGGCTGCTGCGGCACGGGGCCCGGCCACATCGAGGATATGGCAAGAAGCGTGAAACCCCTTGCACGGGCTTCCTCCGGCTCTTCCCATGTCTTTTCCGTTTCCCGGGAGGATCCCGCCGTTCCGGTGCTTGAGGAGGCGCCTCTTTCGGAACGGTCCGCTTTCGGCGCGAAACTTGCCGCGGGAAAATGGATCACCAATATCGAGATCACGCCTCCCATGGGCTACTCTCTGGAAAAGACCCTAAAAAGCGCCCGGGCCTGCGCGGAAGCGGGATTCGACGCCGTGAACATCCCCGACGGCCCCCGGGCCAGTTCCCGGATCTCCGCCATGGTGGCCGCCTACCGCATCAAGCAGGAGGCAAAAATCGACGTCGTTCTCCATGTCTGCTGCCGGGACCGGAATCTCATCGGACTGCAGTCGGAACTTCTGGGGTGCGCAGCTCTGGGGATCCATAATCTTCTCTTCATCACCGGAGACCCGCCGAAACTGGGAAACTATCCTTTCGCTTCCGGCGTATTCGATCTGGATTCCATCGGGATGCTCAAAGTGCAGAAAAACCTGAACCGGGGTCTGGATATAGGCGGCAAATCCATCGGGGAAAAGACCTTTGCCGTCTCCGGCGCGGGGGCGGACCCCAACGCCATCGACATGAAAAGGGAGATCCGCAGGACGCAGGAAAAGATCGACGCGGGGGCGGAATTCATCACCACCCAGCCCGTTTTCGACATCGAGCCGCTCCTCCGCTTCATCGACGCCGTCCCCGGCCTTTCCGGGATCCCCGTCATTGCCGGGATCTGGCCGCTGGCCAGCTACCGCAACGCGGAATTCATGCGCAACGAGGTCCCCGGAGTGGTGGTCCCCGATTCCGTCATGGAACGTATGGCCAGAGCCGATACGAAAGAGGCCCAGAAAGAGGAGGGGATCGCCATTGCCAGAGAGGCGGTGGAAGCGATCCGGAACAAGGTGGGCGGCGTACAGGTAAGCGCCCCCTTCGGCAACGTGAATACGGCCATTGCCGTTGTGAAATAAACATCATCCAACACAAAGGAAAGATCATGGCGGAAAAATTTACGGACGATCTGGATCGTCTGAGCTACGCTCTGGGCATGAACATGGGAGAACATGTGGCTACTCTCCCCATGCACGTCAACCCCCATCTGGTGCTGAGCGGTTTTACCGATTTTCTCACCAGCAAGCCCCTTCTCACTCCCGATGAATACGGTCTGGCCATGCGGGAACTGCAGGAAAAGCTTCAGGAAGCGGCCAAAAAACACGCTTCCCAGGCGGCGGAAAAGAATGCGGCCGCCGAAAAGGAATTCCTTGCGGCCAACAAGGCCAAGGCGGGAGTCCGGGAGACAGCAAGCGGACTTCAGTACGAGGTCCTTTCCGAAGGCAAGGGCGCAAAACCCGCCTCCTCCTCCGCCAAAGTGCGGGTCCACTATACGGGGAAACTGCTGGACGGTCAGGTCTTCGACAGCTCCGTACAGCGGGGAGAACCTGCCGAATTCGGCCTCAATCAGGTGATCCCGGGCTGGACGGAAGGGCTTCAGCTCATGAAGGAAGGTTCCAAGTTCCGCTTCTACATCCCCTCCCGTCTCGCTTACGGGCAGAGGGGTGCTCCCGGCGCCATTCCCCCCAATGCCGCCCTCATCTTCGACGTGGAGCTCATCAAGATCCTGTAGGGAAACAGGAAAGAGCCGGAAAGCGTTCCTTTCCGGCCGGCAATTTCCGTACGCAACCGCACAATGTTCTCCCCGCCCCTCCCGGGACGGGGAGAAGCGTTTTCACATCTTTTTGGTCTTTTCCGTAAGACGGGCGGTATCGTCGATGAGTTTTTCCAGATACCCGAATCGGCTCGTCATGAAGGCGTCCGCCGTGTAATCCCCGTAGAACTTCCGCAGGACCTTGTCCATTTTCCCCTTGAATTTGGCCACCCTTTCCGAAAGGACGTTGGGCCAGCGCTTCATGTAGGCGATGCGGTAGTCCTCCATCTCCCTGCCCAGTTTCCCGAAGTAGTAGCTGTTCCAGTCGCAGAACTTTTCCCGGACTTTCGTAAGGGATTCCGCCGCGGCGGCAAGGTTCAGGAAGGCGAAACGGTCGGAGGAAAACTCCCTGTCGAGAACATTCGTGATCTCATAGGGATTTTTGCCTATGTTCAGAATGGCGTTCACCAAGGGCTGTTCCGGGACTTCTCCGTACATTTCCATGGAAAGGAGATAAATGAACTTGACCAGATCCATGGGCGCTCCGGTCCACATGCTGTTGGCCGCGTACAGGATCGTGTACCAGGAACTTTCGTGGGGCTCCGTGGGGCAGTCCGCGCTGGCGATTCTGCCCCAGCCGGTACAGCAGACGCACTCCATTTTCATCTCTCTTGCCGTTTTTGCCCAGGCGTCGGAATTCAGCGAACGGATGGCAAGAGGCGGCAGGGAGCCCGCCCAGTTGTCGCAGCCGGAAAATCCGCTTGCCCCCCACACTCTCATGCCCGCGTCCAGATAGCTTTTCAGTTCGGGGAAGGTGTTTCCGCTTCCGCCGTACCCGTAGGCCCAGAACATGAGAACGGATTTTCTTCCCAACTGCCAGCACTCTTTCACCTGTTTGGGCGTCATGCCGCTTTCCCCTTTGCGCAGGATGTCGTCCCACATGATGGGGGTTCTGCCCGTGGCAAGAATGTGCTCGATGCTCTTTCCCGCCCTGCGGATGTAGGAGCCCGCAGGACCCAGTTTTTGACACTTGGGGCACTCTCCCAAATTGATGGCCTCGTCCGCGCCGATATGGAAGTATTTGTCGTGTTCCGCAAAGCATGCCATAAGTTCATCGGCCATGGCGTTCCAGAGCTTGTCCACTTCCGGACTGGAACAGCAGTACTGGAAAGCGTGATCGGTCTCCCGCAGTTTTTTGTATCTTTTGTGCTTGAGGAGATAATCCACGTGGGCTATACTCTGCAGTTTGGGCACGATCATGATGTTGAGAAGAGCGGCCTTTTTGCTGATCTCCCGCATTTCCTTGAAACTGTAAGCCGTGGAGCATCCCACCTCCGGCGCGCACTTGTAGTCGTATTTATCCTCCACTTCCAGCAGGATGGCGTTGACCTTGTATGAGGCGAGGATCTCCAGCTCCTCCATCATGACGGGAAGCTTGGGCTGATACCCTTTCAGGTCCCAGTGGATCATGCGCAGGGCAATGGCCGCCTCGTCCCGGTAAGTGCCGCAGGGGACTGCCGCACCGTTTCGGGCCAATTTCAGGAGCGTGACGAAGCCGTAGAAGAGCCCGGAAGCGCTGCCGGAATCGATGCGGATCTCCTTTTCGCTTACCTGCATGACATAGGCATCGAACCCTTTTCCCGGATCCTCCGCCTTGAGGACGCCCTTTCCCTTCTTCGTCAAACTGAAGGAAAATTTCCCCGTTGCCCCTTTGGCAAAGGAGAAGGAAGGAATAGCTTTTTCCAGTTTTTCACGGATGAAGGCATTCAATGCGCTCCCTTTTCCTGCGGAAAGATCCTTCAGAAAGACCTGACCGGACGCGGGGACGAAACTTTTTACGGTTGGAAGAATGTTCATTTTTTTCTCCTCTTTCTTTGTTATGAAGAACCTTACTTTTTGACTTTTGCAGGCGCCTTTTTGGCGGCTTTTTCGGGGATCGTCTTCACGTTGAAATCGTAGAAGCGGCAGCGTCCTTCACAGCCGATGACGCCGGTCAAAAATTTATCCGGCAGAGCCTCGTCCTGATAGCCGAAAACCTTGCCGTCGCACTCGATGGTCATCTGCATGATCCCTTTGCTTTTTTCCAGCACGATCTTGAGTTCATAGATCTTTCCCTTTTCATAGGGGGTTTTGAGAAACGCCGCCTTGTGCCAGAAGGGCTTGCCGTCCCGGATCATGTGGTGCCACACGTTGATGCCCTGATCGTAGAGCACGATCTCGAAGTGTTCGGAAAGTTCCGGAACGTTTTCCCTGCTCTTGCCCATTTCCCCCGCAAGCACGATGAGGGGCGCCATGCGGTGGTCGAAACTCATTTTCGACCGGATCTCCACCTTTCTGCCGGAAAAGAACTTGTCGTACATGATGCAGGAATAGACGTCGTTGGAGTGCTTTTTGAAGATCACCTCGTCGGGGAGATCGGGCGTCCAGTTGATGATGTGATCCTCCTTCTGCACCATCTTGCCCACATAGTTGAGCCGGGGACTTTTGACTTCCAGCCATTTGCTCCTGTCCCATTTGTCCCTGGCGAAATTGACGTTCAGCTCTTCGGAAAAGAGCATGGAAGCGCCGGAGAGCAGAAGAAAGAGTACTCCTCCGAACAAGGTTTTTTTCATCATGCGTTGCATTTTTTTTCTCCTTTGGTTTTTCTATTTGGTTTCCGTTTGGATGGGAACAGGGGAAGTTTTCGCGGTCCGGGACTTTTTCCTTGTCCTGCAGGTGCTTCTCTTTCTTTTGCCGGGCGGGGCAGGCGGGCAGGGGAGGGAAACGGTGAAGAAGCGCTTGTATTTTTCCGCAATGATCCAGCGTCCCGCCCGGGCCGAACCGCTGCGGGAAAGGAATCCGTGCTTTTTGAGATACTGGATATTCTTCTGGACGGCGGAACGGTGCAGAGAAAGGACTTCGGCAAGGCGGGAAAGCGAGATCCTGCCGTTGCCCATGATGTGCCAGAGAATGTTTTTTCGCGTATCGGTCAGTTCGTCCGGGGCGGGGGCGTGTCTGCGGATGTCTCCCAGTCCCGTGCGGAAATTCCTGTCTCCGGAAAGGGTGCTTCTGTACATGCCGGGGGAAACTCCCGTGGCGTTCCTGAAGATCCTGTAGAAATAGGCATGGGAGCGGAAATTGCACATGCGGATGATCTCCTTGAGAGAGTACTCCTTGTTCCGCAGAAGGCGGCAGGCCAAATTGATCTTGCAGCTGGTGAGATAGGCCAGAAAACTTACCCCCATGGCGCTTTTGAATTTTCTCTGGAAGGTCCTTGTGGAAAGCCCGCATTTTTTGGCCAGCAGCGGGATGTCGTAGTTGTTCCACGGGGAGCATTCCAGTTCCGTGCGAACGGAATCCATGGTAAGACCGGACTCCCGGTCCGGGCACTGCCTCGCGATCTCCGCAAGAAGCGCATAGAGGGCAATGGAAAGATCCCGCAGTTCCAGCTTCGAGGGCGCAAGAAGCGTGTTTTCCATGCCGTCGAAGATCTTCGAAACCTCCTCCGGGGAACTTATGTGCACTTTTTTCTCCTGAAAAAGCTTTGCCGTGAGGATATGCACGGCGGGGGTATCCATGAAGAAGAGTTTGCGCGCTTCCAGCGTGCTGCCGCCTGTCACGGTGAACTGGGAGGCGCTGTTTGGCGCAAGGAGCAGAAGATCATTCTTTTTCAGCTCGCTGCTTCCGTTCGCCTGACGGCACACGCAGGTCCCTCCGGTGATGAAATAGATCCCCCACTGGTGCCGGATGTTCCCCACGTTGAGCGGTTCTTCCCCGTTCCGGCGGCAGCGCACATACCCGTAATCGTAGAACTGGAGCATCTGGTTGTCGTAATAGGGATCCTCCAGAAGCTTTTTGCGGATGTGCCAGCTTTCGCAGAAGGTGGTTCGATATTCGAATTTTTCGAAAAGCTCATTCATTTTCCGCTCCGGTTCGGATCCTTTCCAGGAACACTTCCCCAATATACCCCCTTCCGGAGGAATAATCAAGGGAAAAAACGAAAAATCATACTACTTTATTTCCCCGGATCGTTTCTGCGGGAATTTTGCCGTCCCTCTCCGCTTTCCGCAGGAACTTCTGGCGCAAAAGAGGAAAAATATGTCCTGTTATGATACGGACAAACCCCTTGAAATTCCCCGCCCGGCGTGGTATAATATTACGAAAAAACGAAGGAGGAAGAATCATGCAATTTTCTCTCATAAGCTACAACATCGATTCGGGCAAGGGCCCCGACGGGATCTGCGTGCCGGAAAACAGCATGAAGGTGCTCAAAGAGGCCTCTCCGGACGTGATCGCCCTGCAGGAGGTCGCCTCCTTCCGGCCGGGGTGTCCGCAAATCGACTATCTTGCCCGGGCGGAAACGTTTCTGGGAATGGCTTCGGCCTTCGGCAAGACGCTGGATTTCGAAAACGGCGGGACCTTCGGGAACGGGATTTTGAGCAGATTCCCCGTGGAAACCGTGGAAGTTTTCCCGCTGGATTTCCCGCCGGAAGCGGAGAAAAGGAAAGCGCTCATTACGAAAATAGCCGCCCCCTCTCCCTTTTTCATGGTCTCTCTGCATCTTTCCTATCAGGGCGAATTCGAAAACGACGACGAGGCAAGGAAAGAAGCCCTCAAAAAACTGGAACAGCACCTGATGGAAAAGAGATACTTTCCCGTGATCCTTGCGGGGGACTTCAACAACGGTCCCGACTCTCCCGCGATCTCGTTCATGAGGGAGAAATGGGATATCGCCAACGATACGGCAAAGGAACGCATCCCCACGGCCGAAACGGGCAAATACGGCTGGATGCAGATCGACTTCATCATGAGTTATCCCAAAGGGGCCTTTGCCTGCAAAAAGTTTCAGGTCATGGAGGATTTCTACGGGCCTTCCGATCACCGCGGCGTTTTCGCTGAATTGGAATTTTCCGGAAAATAAAAGGAGACAACATGCGTTATTCCACACTGAGCGTTCTCATTCCCGTCCCCCGTAGCGTGACGGAAAACGGGGAAAAACTTTTCTTTCGTTCCCTCCGCTTCTTCCGCTCCTTTTCAGAGAAAAGCCTTGCCGCGCAGGAGAAACTTGTCTCCTTCTTCGCGTATGTGGGCAACCCCCTTTCGGAAGGGGGGCCGGAGGAGCCCTGCCAAATCCTTTTCCAGCCCGATCCCCAACTCAGGAAAGAGGAGTGGAAGATCCGGATCACTTCGGAAAAAATCGAGATCTTTTCCGGCGGAGAACCGGGCTTTTCCTATGCGGCGGAAGCCCTCATGCAAATGCTGTTTGCCTCCTTGCGGGAAGGGCCCCGGGAGGCGTGGCTGGACGGGGGGGAAATCTTCGACGCTCCCCGGTTCTCCTACCGGGGGTTCATGCTGGATCCCGCAAGACATTTCCAGAGCGTCGCAACCGTGAAAAAGGTCCTCTCTCTCCTTGCGGCCTTCCGCATCAATACGTTCCACTGGCATCTCACTGACAATCAGGCGTGGCGTCTGGAGTCCGCCATAGTCCCGGAACTTGCGGGGAAGGGGACTTTGGACGGGGGATTCTATACGAAAGAGGAGGTCCGGGAGATCGTCTCCTTTGCCGCAAAGAACCATATCGGGATCATTCCCGAACTGGACATGCCCGGCCACTCGGGCAAAATCCTTTCCGCCCATCCGGAACTTGCCTGCGATAGTTCCCATCCGGGAAGCGAATACTGTCTGGGCAATCCCCAAAGCCGCGAATTCATCAAAAGGCTTCTTGACGAGATCATGGAACTCTTTCCCGAAAGCAGGATCATCCATCTGGGCGGGGATGAGGCGGAAACTTCCGCGTGGGAAAAGTGCCCCCGCTGTCTTGCCTCCCTGAAGGAAAAGAAACTCAAAACCATGCGGGAGCTGGAAAACGCCTTCATGACCGATATGACCAGATACATCGTCTCATGCGGGCGCACTCCCATGATGTGGGGGACCTGCTCGGGGCAGGTCTATCCGAAAGACACCGTTCTGCAGGCGTGGCTGGACATCCGGGAACCTCTGCGGATCGCCCCCCACGGGAACAAAGTCGTCTATTCCGTGCACACGTCTCTCTACTTCGACTATCCCGCCTCCCCGGCGGAGCCCCAGGAAAGCTGGATGTTCGAACTCACGGAAAAGGGCGTATATATGACCGATCCCTTCATCCTCTGGGAAAAGGAGCTTGCAAATGTCATGCTGGGGCCGGAAGCGTGTCTCTGGACGGAGACCGTCCCGGACTGGCGGATCCTCCCCAAACTTCTTCCCCGTCTTTCCGCCTACGGCGAATGTGCATGGAGCGAAAATTCGAAAAAGGACTATTACGATTTCGCCCGCAGAAAAGCGTATCTTGAGGCGGCGGGCTACTATGAATATCTGCGGAAATAAAGGAGAAAAAAATGAGCGAAAGAAATTACGACTTCCGGAAATTCCTCGACGAGGTCCACGCAAAGGATCTGCGGGATTTCGAAAAGACGCCGGAAAAGAACGAAACGGTGCTGGACGACTCCTGGACCATCCTTCTCCCGGAAAACCCCTCCGATTTCGTGGTGAATACGGCAAAGGATCTTGCCGACTACCTCTTCGTGAGCATGAGTGTGAGCGTGCGCGTGAAAAAAGGCCCCTCCTCCGGGGAAAAGGAGATCGTCCTTGTGCCTGCGGGCGCTCCGGGGAAAAAGAGAAGTTTCCTGCTGGACGCGGAGGAAAAACGCATCAAAATCACGGGGGCCGACGAGCGGGGGCTTGCCATGGGGTGTTACTATCTGGAAGATCTGATGACCCTGCGGGAATCTCCCTTCATTCCCTTTGCAAAAAAACTGCTCAAGGAACCGTTGTTTTCCCCCCGCATGGTCCATTCTTCCTACGGGATGGATGTTTTCACCTTCCCCTACCTCAATAGGATCGCCCACGCAGGATTCGACACGGTGGTCGTCTACGTGAAGGACGGGGGGCTCGCCGGCCACAACGGCCCCTTCGATTTTTCTCCCCTCATCGACATGGCGGAGGCGGCGGGGCTGGACGTCTATTTCTACAGCGCCGTGAAAAATCTCTATCACCCCTCCGACGAGCGGGCGGACGCGTTCTATGAAGCCCAGTACGGAGGCCTTTTCAAACGGTATCCCAAGGCCAAGGGGCTCATCCTCGTAGGGGAGTCCTGCCAGTTCCCCAGCAAAGACCCCATGACCACCATGTCCATTTCCGGACAGAGCGAAGCCTGCTACCGGGCGGGGGGCAAGCCTGCTCCCGGCTGGTGGCCCTGCAGCGACTATCCCGAATTCGTCCGCCTCATCCGGGACAAGGTGCGCAAATATGCCGCAGACGCGGACATCGTCTTCTGGACCTACAACTGGGCATTCGCTCCGGAGGAGCTGCGCACGAAACTCATCGACAATCTCCCCGACGGCATCACCGTGGAGCTGAATTTCGAACTCCACGACAACAAAAGGATCTGGGGAACGCAGGAACGGGCGCTGGATTACACGCTGGGACTTATCGGCCCCAGCCGGGTCTACCGGGGGGAGGGGCAGGCGGCCAAACGCAGAAACCTGCGTCTTTACGCCATGAGCAACAGCGCGGGGAAAACCTGGGACATAGGGGCCGCCCCCTACCTTCCCGTCCCCCAGCGGTGGGCGGAACGCATGGAAAAGCTCCTTGCGGAACGGGAGAATACGGGGCTTTCCGGCCTCATGGAAAGCCATCATTACGGCTGGTATCCTTCCTTCATCACGGATATGAGCAAATTCCTCTTCTGGAGCAATGGACCCGAACCCGAAGAGATCCTGCGCAAAATCGCCGCAAGGGATTTTTCCGGGGAGACTGCCGACGAGGTCCTTTCCGTCTGGGCGGACTGGAGCAAAGCCGTCGGGGAATTCATCACCCCCATCGAGGATCAGTACGGACCCTGCCGGGTGGGGCCCTCCTATCCCTTCCTTTTTGCCGGGGTCTCCCTGCGTCAGACCTTCGGCATGAAAATGCGCTTCCCGTGGACCGCGTTCAACAAGTACGACATCGTCTTCCCCGAATACAAGGTGGTGAACGATCCCAACGGACTGGACACGGGGATCCGCCGGACCAATGCGGAGATCCGCCACCTTCCGGAGGTCATCGCCCTGTGGAAGAAGGGTTCCGACCGTCTGGAAGCGCTTCTGCCCAAGATCCCGGAGCGCAAGCGGGCCAGGGCGCAGCGTCTCATCCGTCTGGGCCGCTTCATAGGCAACACCCTTGTGACCACGCTCAACATCAAGAGGTGGTGGAAGGAAAACAATCTCCTCATCATGGAGGAGGATCCGGAAAAGGCGCAGGAGATCCTGGAACGGGTGAAGAAGATTGCCGAAGAGGAGCTTGCCAACGTGCGGGAGACTCTGCCTCTCACGGAGGCGGATTCCGTGCTGGGGTACGAGCCTTCCATGGACTACGCCGCGGGGAGGGAACAGCTGGAGTGGAAGATCCGGCAGCTTTCCTCCGTGCTGGAAATCGACATCCCCAATTACGCCGAGGGGATCCGCATTTCCCGCTCTCTCAGAGATGCCGACAAGGCATAAGGAGGAGAAAAAAATGTTCGATTACGAGAATCTCGTCCGTGTGATCTCCTCCGGAAAGATCCGGATCCTTCTGAACGGGGAGGAAAGATTCCTTTCCGGTCCGGAAGGGACCGTGACGCCGGAAGGGCTCCGCTGGAGGATCGAAAAGGAAAACAAGGGGAGATTCACGGAATTTTCCCTCACGCTCACCAATGAAGGTTCCCGGACCGCAGAGATCGGGGACATCACCCTGTTTTCCTATGGGGAAGACGGTGTCCGCGGGGAACTTTCCCAACGGATCATCTACGATTTCCGCAATGCTCTGGGGGACAATCACGTGGTCCCGGTGACGGAATTTTCCGGAAATTTCGACGACTGCCCCATGTTTCTTGTCACCGACGGACAAAGGACACTTCTTGCCGCCCAGCTTTCCTTCCATGCCAACGAGTTTCATTTCCGCTCCCGTTTCGCTCCCGACGGAACGCTGGAAGAGGTCCGCTGTGAACTTGCTTCTCCTCCCTGTCCGCTTCCGCCGGGGAAGACCTTTACCACGGACGCCCTGGCGGTTTACTCCTGCGGGGAGAATGATCCTCTGGATCTGTTGTTCGCGTGGGCGGAGGATGTGCGGAAGATCCACGATCCCGATCTGCCTTCGAAAACCTGGGGCGGGTTCGGACCGGGGACCCTCATTCACGATCCAATGCTTTCCACGGAACAGAAAATTCTGGACCAGATCGAAAACGCCGGCAATCTCCCCCGGCTGGGCGTAAAGTATTTCTGGATCAGCATCGCCAACATCGAAGGCCTTCTTCCGGGAAACTGGCTCTACCCCAACGAAAAGAAATTCCCGGGGGGACTGCGCAATATTCTGGAAAAGATCAAGGCGGCAGGTCTGGTTCCCGGCTTCTGGCTCAACCCCTTCGCCATAGCGAAAAACTCCCGGGACTATGCAAAAATGGAGCCCTACCTCATCCGGAAGAAGGACGGGAGTCCCGCTTCCCGGGGCGTCTGGCATCATGCCGAACCCGACGAAAACGGGCGTCTCCCGGAACTTTTCGCGCTGGATCCCTCTTGCCCGGAGGTCTTCGACTACATCCGGAACGTGCTGGAAACCTACGCCTCCTGGGGGATCCGCTACTATATGATCGACTTTCTGGAGACGGGGAGATACCGGAAGGATGAACGGTCTTCCGGCTACGCTCTGGAAAACTATCTGCGTTTCGTCCGGAAACTGCGGGAGTACGCGCCCAGGGATACCCACTTCCTTTCCGCCACCGGAGGCGGCGTGGCGCATATAGGCGCCTTTTCCTCCAGCCGCATCGGCATGGATTACTGCGAAGGGCGGGCGCTTTTCAAGCACTGGCCCTCCTATCCCGCCGACTATGTCATAGGCGGCTCTCTGGGCTCCTCCGGCTCTCCCCGGAAGAACGCGGTCAACAATATGGCCATGTGGGCCTTTGCCGACCGCACGTTTTTCCGGTGCAACAGCAACATGATGACGGTGGACAAACCCATCCCGCTGAACGAGGCCAGGATCACCGCAACCCTGTACGGCATAAGTTCCAGCCCGGTATTCTTCGGCGACTCCTTCAAATTCGTGGACGCCGAGCGGCTTGCCCTTGTCAAGAAGGTCCTGCCCAGAGGAGAAAATTTCCCGCTTCCCGTGGATCTTTTCACCAAAACCGATCTGGAAAAGGATTTTGTTCGGGTCTTCCGCACGGAGATCCGGAAAGCGTGGGGGACCTACTATCTCTGCGCCGTTTTCAACCTCAACGAAAGGGTGCGCACGCTCACCTTGTCCGACTCCTTCCTGCGGATCCCGGGAAAGCGCGCCTACTGCGCCTACGATTTCTGGGAGGAAGAGTATCTGGGAACCTTCGAAAACGAGTTCACTCTGGACGTTCCCGGCAACTCCGCCAAGGTGATCCGGCTGGAGGAGAAAAAGGAGCATCCCTGGCTTCTTTCCACGGACTTTACCGTCCGTCAGGGGGATTCGGAGATCGAATCTCTCCGGTGGGACGGGGAAAATCTCACGCTGTCCGGTCGCGCCCGCCGGGCACCGGGAGAGGAGGGCAATCTCTTCTTCCTTGCGCCGGACGGGTTCAAGGTAAAGGACTTCAACCGGGGATTCCGGGTGATGAAGACGGCAAGGGACATGAGTCTCGTCATCAAGAAGCACCTTTTCTTTTCGTCCGATACGGAGGAGTTCCGGATCTGTTTCGAGCGCTGGGAGGGGACCGATCCCAAGTACAAGGTGGACCTTTGACGGGCAATGGCGGAAAAATCGGGGAAAAAACCGCTTCCGCCCTTGAAAAAAACGGAAAAAAGGTTATAATCTCTTCCGGGATTCTTTTTTTACTTATAAGAGAATCGACAACAGAGGATAAAAAAAGGAGTTTTCCATGAAAAGACGGAAAGAACGAAAGAGTTTCACCCTGATCGAGCTTCTGGTGGTCATCGCCATCATCGCCATCCTTGCGGGGATGCTTCTTCCCGCGCTGGGCAAAGCCCGGGCAGCGGCAAGGGGGATCGAGTGCAGGGCCCGGATGCGGCAGGGCCACATGGCCGCCATGCACTACACCGACGACTACAAGGGGTGGATCATCGGGTGGTACAATTCGGCGTTTATCGACATTCTGCTCCGCACCGGCTCCGCCTGCTACATCAACTATCTGGGTTCCTCCAGCAATACCAGAAAGGTCTTCAACTGTCCGGAAAGGAATTTCAAGAGGTTCCCGAACGCCTATTTCTCCATCGGCACCCACGGGGCCCTTTCCGGCAATATCTTTTTCTATCCCCGGAACCTCAAGGAACTCGGGCGGAGAGTCTCCGCCACGGATGATGTCCCTTCCAAGATGATGTTTTTCGTGGACGCGGGAGAGTGCGATCAGAGCGCAAAGGGCTGCACCCGCTACGGCTATGTGGATTACTCCTGGCACAACTGCATCACAGGCCCTCAGCACGGTACAACTTACCTGCCCTCCCAGCAGAGCGGGCTTCGTCACAACGGAAGCGCAAACTATGTGGCTCTTGCCGGGAACGCAGGCAGTTTCAAGGGAAGATACGGCATGAACAAAGACCAGATCCTGCGTTCTTCCGGGCTTTCCACCGCCAGATACGGGCTGGTCATCAGCGGGCCCGCAGTCCGCTCGGGCGACACCACCCGCACCAAGGCCAACATCGTCAACTATTATTAAACTCAACTGTTTTTCAATGACAGGAAGCAAAATGAAAAAAAGCATCACTTTATCCCTTCTCTTTACCTTCGGCGCGCTCCTTTGCGCGGCGGAGGAACTCCCCCAGTTCCGTTTCACTTCTTCCGCCCCCTTCAAGGCGGGCGCAGCCGTTTCGTCCGTGTGGAAAAAGGCGGATGTCCTGGACAGCTTCGTTACGGCAAGAAGTTATGACGCGGCCTATTCCCAGACCAGCGTGCGGGGACTTTTCGACGAAAAGAATCTTTATCTTTCCATCCGGGGGGACGTGGACACGCGGTTCCCGGAAGAGAGAAAGGACAAGGATCTTTTCTCCTCCAACAATTTCGAGATCTTCTTCCAGCCCAAGGCAGGCGGACACTATATCCAGATCGCCGTGGACGACAAGGGAAGAGTCTATACGGCCTACGGACGGGAGGAGACCAAGTTTGCCGGAACGAAGGTGACCGTGAAAAAGGACAAAAAGTTCTGGACGGCCGATCTCGTCATCCCCTTCACGGATCTCAAGATGGAACCCCCCAAGGAGGATACCGTCGTCCGGTTCTGCGTCATGCGCACGAATTTCTGCACCTGGAACGGGAAAAGCGAAGTAAGCGCCTATACGCCGGTAGCCTGGAACTTCCATCTGCCGGATCTGTGGGCGAAGGTCCTCATGACCAGAAAAGAGGGCAAAGCTCTCCGCGTGGCCGGGCCCAGAAACGGCATTCAGGTCAACCTTGTTCCCAATGCGGAATTCGATATCCCCTTCCTTGGCAAGCTCCCCAAGAACGTGGAACGCGCCGAGACCATGGCCATGTCCGGGGAGTGGATCCTGCGGGCGACCGGGCCCATCTATCAGTTCCATCAGTTCCGCCCCATGGGCTTCAAACCGAATACGCCTTATACGCTGCGCATCAAGGCGCGGAATATCGGCAATGACGGAAATCTGCGCATCGTCCAGCTGAAAAGACACAAAGGAAAGTTCAGCGAAGGCAGGTATCTGGCCATGAATCTTTCTCTGGGGCCCGACTTCCATGAATATTTCCTCCCCTTCACCACCGCGCCGGAAGAGCCCTGGAGCATCGTCCTCTACAAGGTGGGCGGGAAGACCCCGGGTTCCGGAGTGGAGGTAGCCTCCGTCAAGCTCTATGAAGGGAAGATCGCCCCCTTCGAAGTGAGAAAACTGGGAAGAGCGGGCAACCAGAAAGCGGTGAAAGGGACCGCGCCTGCCAAGACGGTGAACTTCTACGGGAAGCCCGCCGCCCCCATTTCCGTCCTCTGCATCGTGGGACACAAGAACGCTCTCCGGGAAAGTCTGGACATTTTCTCCGGCACGGGAGTCAAGTCCCACACCATCGTGACCACCGGGAAGGGACAGGCCCAGGATATCTATGAAACGGACGACGCGCCTTCCGAGATCATGGAGGCTCTGGAAAAGAACGCCTACGACGTCTATTTCATCGGGAGCGCCACGATCCAGGGCATCGGCAAGGACCTGTATGCCAAGATCATGGACAACGTGAAGAAGGGCGCCGGTCTCTATGTGGGCGCCCAAGGTCCCGCCGCGGCGGCGTATAAGAAACTCCTCAAGGAGGCAGGAGCCGGGGAACTTGCTTCCTCCGCGCCGGAAAAGGCCGCCTTCCCCGCGGGGATGTACACTCCCACCGAAAGGGATAAGGAATATCCCGTGGATCACCCCAAAGCGGGCGTTCTGGGCAAGGGCAAAGTCTTTTTCTCCTGCGCTCCCAAGCCCAGTTTCGCGCAGCCCTTCAAGGTGCGCATGACCCCCGACGAGGCGGGGAAGACTTCTTTCGATCTGGACAAGTACGCGGATGCCTATCTCCTGCGCCTTGCCGTGCTTCTTTCCGGCAAGGGGAAGGCTCTCTTCGACAAGATCGACGTGAAGGAGGACAGGATCCTTCTGGAATCCTCCACGATCCCCTCCGGCACGGATCTCATTTGGACCATCGCGGACAGGTACGGGAACAAGGTGCAGGAAGGCACGATCGGGTTCGTTTCGCCCTCCATCAAGATCCCCTTTGCCTTGAGCTCCTCCGGGAAGCATCTCGTTACCGTCCACGCCGTGAAGGACGGCAAGACCGTGGACTATACGGCCAAGGTCTTCGTGAATCCCGGACCCGCCTTTGCCAATTTCCGTTCCGGGGAAAGCTATACGAGCGATGAGACGGCCCGCTTCCAGTTCGATGTGGAGGGAGCTTCCTCCGGCATGACCGTGAATTGGGCCCTTTCGGACTTTTCCGGCAGAATTCTGGAAAAAGGCTCCTTCGAAGCGAAAAAGGAGAACGCTTTCGCTGTTCCCCTCAACGCCTTCTACACCAATCTGGGGAGGCTCTCCCTCACGCTGGAAAAGGACGGCAAAGTCCTTGACCGCCTGATGGAAAACATCTTCATAAGAGATCTGGACAGGAAACGCATCTACAACGACTACATCGTTGCCGCCTGGCCCGGTCAGGGGACAAGCTCCTTCACCAGGGAGATCGACTTCCAGCTGGAAAATATCGGGATCCGGCATCACATGATCCCGCTTCAGGGGGCCGCCTCCACTCTGCGGTCGGGCTTCAGTTCGGGCACCGGCTGGATCGGCGGCGGGGACATCTTCTGCGGCTGGATCCAGAAGACCAACGTGCGTGCCCAGCAGTTCAATACGGAAAAGGCCCGCAAGCGCATTTCCGCCCGGGCGGAAAAATTCTACAGGGATTACCGCAAATACGGCGTGGTGCAGTCCGCCGTGTGCGACGAACCCAACCTTTCCCGGCCCGACGGGACCAACGAGCTGGATGAACATCCCGAAAACGTGGCGGTCTACCGGCAGCGGCTGGAAAAGAAGTTCGGCACCATCGAAAACTACAACAAACGGCATAAGACGACCCACAAGAGTTTTGCGGATATTACCCCCACCACCGTGGCGGATGCCAGAAAGAACGGCAATCACTCCGAATTCGTCCAGTGGCGCGCCTTCAACGTGGACCGCTGGTGCGAGGCCATCAAGCTCATTGCGGACGCCGGAGCGAAGATCGATCCGGAAGCAAAGCTTTCTCTCATGAACTCCTTCGGGCAGACCGCCTTCTCCGGAAACGACTACTGGAAGCTCCTCACCAAGGCCGGGCTCAACGTTTCCAACGAATACACCTCCGCGGTCTATTTCGGGAAGAACCCCAGATACAACTTCGACGTGTTCTACCGTTCCTTCCGGCCCGACATGCGGGTCTGGGGCTTCATCGGGTATTTCTACACGAGAGCCCTGACCGAATTTGCCCCCTGGTGGTTCGGACTCAACCGCTTCGGCGGATTCACCTGGTACAGCGCCCTGGGCTGGGGATACAACGCCGTGGACAACCCCACCGGCGCCCTGACCGTGTGGGGCAAGGACCTCAAGGAAGTTATGGAAGGATCCCGTCTCACCAAGGGGATCGGGAAGATCTTCACGGACTACCCGTGACGGAAGAACGAGATCGGCATCTACTACTCCCACGAAAGCATGCTTCTTTCCTTCGTGCAGGGCAAGGAGGTGCGGGGGGCCGAGATCAATCAGAACGGGCCGCTCTACGACTACTTCTACAGCCGTCAGGGGATCTCCTGGCTTCTGGAAGAGTTGCTCTATCAGTACGACTTCCTTGCGCCGGAACAGGTCATGGACGGGAAACTTGCCTCCTACAAAGTTCTGTTCATG